>NZ_RZQE01000620.1:0-2822 GCF_004022955.1 Mesorhizobium sp. M7A.F.Ca.US.002.01.1.1
GCCGCAACCTCAATCAATGCGCCGGGCTCAACGCCACCATCGACCGCATGAATGCCAATCTCGACGCCTTGCAAAACAAGCGCGAGCGGCTGGCTGGCGGTGGCTCTCGCCGCGATCGCGGACGCATCCTGGCGGCGCTCGACGCCAATGGCTGCCGCGACGACACCGTTGCGCCTCGGCGTGCGCCTTTGCAGGAAGCGAACCGCGACGGCGGCAGCGCAAACCTGTTCGATCAGCTCTTCGGCGGCAACAGCAAGCAGCTCGATATGCTTGATGAACCCAACCAGCCCGACGATCCCAGCGAGGAGCGCAATGTCCGCCGTGTGCTCAACCAGCCCGGCGTACCGGATTTTCCGAGCGTCGGTGGCGAATTCCACACGTCCTGTGTGCGCACCTGCGACGGCTACTTTTTCCCTATGTCGAACTCGGCCTCGGCAGGCGATTTCGAACGCGACCAGAAGAATTGCGAATCGAGCTGCCCCGGCACCGAGATGCAGGTTTTCTATTCGCGCGGCATGGACGACGATTCGGCGTCGATGATGTCATCTGTCACCGGCCGACCTTACAGCGAATTGCCGACCGCCTATCTCTACAAGCGGCCCGGCATGTCGCGGCCGCCGGCTTGCGGCTGCAACGCCGCTGCGCAGGGCTTCCAGATCATTGCCGGCAATCCGCCGAATCCGGTGCAATCGCAGCCAGAGACAGACGCGTCATCATTCATTCCAGTCCCGGTTGCAAAACCTGATCCGGGCGCCGATCCCGAAACGCTGGCCAATCTGGAAGGTGGGCTCGACCGCGAGGCGATCAAGCGGCTTTCCGCCAGGCCGGTGACGTCGCCCGTGTCCGCGCTGCCGCCGGAACAGCGCAAGGTCAGGGTCGTCGGGCCAACGTTCCTTCCCGACCCATCAGCGGCAATAGATCTGCAAGCTCCGGCCCCGAAGGCAGTCCGGTAAGGGCTGTCCTGAGCGGCATGAACAACGCCTTGCCCTTGCGGCCGGTCGCTTCCCTGATCTTGCCCGTCCAGTCCTTCCAGATCGTCGCGGTCCAGGGTTCCTCCGGCAGCAGGTCGAATGCCTGTCGAAGAAAGTCGCGGTCGTCATCGGAAAATTCCGGCTTCTCCTGCGGTCCTTCGCGCAGGATGCGCCACCAGTTGACCGCATCGGCCAGCCTGTCGAGATTGCCGCGCACCGCCAGCCAGAACGGTTCGGCCTGCTCGCCGGAGACGCCGAGCACGATCAGACGGTCTTGTGCCTCGCTGAACGGCATGTGGTGCAGCAGCGACCGGTTGAGCACGAACAGCTCGTCCGGATCGAACTTGGCCGCGGATTTCGATGTCGCCGCCGGATCGAAGCGTTCGGCGAGTTCGCCCATCGTCGGCATCGCCGCGACATTCTCCGAAGTGCCTACCAGGACCGCCAATGATGCGACGGCCATCGGCTCGATCCCGTCCTCGCGCAGGCTTTCGATGGAGAGCGCGCCGGTGCGCTTCGACAAGCCCTCGCCCGATGCGGTGGTCAGGAGATTGTGGTGGCCGAACACTGGCGGCGTGGCAGCCAGTGCCTGGAACAGGGCGATCTGCACGCCGGTGTTGGTGACATGGTCGTCGCCGCGGATGACATGGCTGACGCCCATCTCGATGTCGTCGACCACGGAAGGCAGCGTATAGAGATAGGTGCCGTCCTCGCGCACCAGGACCGGGTCGGAAAGCGAGGCCAGATCGACGGTTTCCTCACCGCGCACCAAGTCGTTCCAGTGGATTTCAGTGCGTTCCGGCTGTTGTGGATCGCCTGAGAAATTGGGCAGGAGAAAACGCCAGTGCGGCCGGCGGCCATCGGTCTGGTATTCGGCGATCTGCTCGTGCGTCAGGGTCAACGCCTCGCGGCCATAGACCGGCGGCAGACCGCGCGTGCGGCGCACCTTGCGCCTGAGATCCAGCTCCTCCGGCGTTTCGTAGCAGGCATAGAGAACGCCTGCCGCCTTCAGCCTCTCGACCGCCGCGTCATAGACTTCGAAGCGCCGCGACTGGTACTCGGTGGCGTCGGGAAAAATGCCCAACCAATGCAGGTCGTAGAGGATGGCGTCGGAAAACTCCTGCTTCGAGCGCGCAATGTCGGTGTCGTCGAAGCGCTGGATGAAGCGACCCTTGTTGTTCACGGCGAACAGCCAGTTGAACAGAGCCGTGCGCGCATTGCCGATATGGATGCGGCCGGTCGGCGAAGGGGCGAAACGAACGGTAACTGTCATGAGCGGGGCGTACCGGATGCTTTTACGATTGACAAGACGCGCCCCCGCGCTGCCCGGCAGACATAGAACATGGCGGCTGGAATGAAAAGACCGGGCGTTGGACGCCTCAGGAGGCGCCCAGTCCGCAGGCGGCCTTTGTAACCGAGCGCAGCCAGCCGCTGGGGCTGACCACCGGTTGAAGGCGATCAGCGGCCGAAATCATCGGAACTGAGGCGGGTCCAGCGGTCGCCCACCACTCCACCGATAAAGATGTCGCCGGAGCGGACCGCTTCCGTGACCTCGGCGATCCGCGAGCGGACCATCGTTCCCCCGGCATAGCGGAAGAAGACATTCTTGTAGCCAAAGAGTTGAGATATGAATCTGGTCTGCGTCTGCCCGGTGATGCCCACGCAGCCCATCTCCCATGCGGCGGCGACAAGCGCATCCAGCGTCGCGCCCCAATGCGATCCGAATGCCTGGATTTGCAACAGGTTCGCCATGTCGCCGGCTTGACCATAGAAGGCATAACAACCGAGCATTTTGCCCGTTTCGTCGTAGATCCCACCGAAATGAAGGGGGCCGTCGGCCCGCTTCTCGGC
>NZ_RZQE01000621.1:0-2819 GCF_004022955.1 Mesorhizobium sp. M7A.F.Ca.US.002.01.1.1
GGTGAAGCCGGCGGCGGCCGCCGAGCCGGCACAGAGCGCCATGGTGTAGAGCCCGGTCATGACGGCGGCCTTGTCGGCGAAATCTCGCTTCACCAGGCCCGGCAGCAGCACATTGCCGATGGCAATGGCGCCGCCGGCAAGGAAGGTGGCGACAAACAGCAGGGGAACCGTACCGAACCAGCGCAGGCCGGTTCCCAGCACCAGCAAGATGAGCGCCCCGAGCAAAGTGCGCTCGGCTCCATAGCGCTGGGCAAATCTTGGCGCGAAGGGCGCGAACAGACCCAGACACAGAACGGGCAGCGTCGTCAGCAGGCTGGCGCCCGTCGTCGACAGTCCGGTTGCCTGCATCACCTCGGGCAGCAGTACCGACAGGCTGGAAAACAGCGGCCGCAGGCTGAAGGCGATCAGCACAAGGCTCGCGCCAAGCACGATGCGCGCCGCACGGCTGCGCAGTTCAGGCGGCTGCGGCACGGGCAGGCTGTCGGCCTCGGCATCGATGAGTTCCAGACCCTCGATGGCGGCGGATTGCGCCGTCGGGTCAGGCTGACGAAAACTCTGGTTCATTGCGAAAGCAGTCTTTCAAGTTGGGCAAGCACCGGCGCCATGAAGGCGCGAACGGCGGCAACGGCGCGCTCGGGATTGCTCGCGGCAATGGCGTCGACGATAGCCGCATGCGCCTGGTGGTCCGGTTCGGGCAGATCGCCGTCGATGGTGGCATGGATGGTCTCGGTGATGGCGGCGGTGAAGAAGTCGTAGAGCTCCATCATCGCTTTGTTGCCGGACGCCGCGACAACCGATTTGTGGAAAGCGAGATCGCGCCGGATGAAGGCATCGCTTCCGCCGCCCGCGACGGTGCCGCGTTCGGCAAGCAGTTGCCGCATCGTCTCAAGATCGGCTGGCGTGTGGCGCATGGCGGCGAGCCGTGCCGCCTCCAGGTCGAGCGCCGCCCGCGCCTCCCACTGATCGCGCAGGCCGGTGCGCTTGACCCGGTCGAGCGCGGCAGAGGCATCGACGGTAGAGCGCACATATGTGCCCGAGCCCTGGCGCGTATCCAGCAATCCTTGCGAGACCAGCACCCGCACCGCCTCGCGCACCGTGCCGCGGCTGACCGACAGAAGCTCGGTCAGGGCTGCCTCATTGGGAATGCGCTCGCCGACGCCCCAGCGGCCGCTGACGATCTCCGCACGCAGGCTGCTGGTGGCGCTGTCGGTGAGATTGGTTCTGGTGGCGGGTTGCATAGGCCTATTCATAAGTCATCAGATGACTTGATGAATAGGCCTGCTTCTAGCTGCCGTCAAGATGCTCATCGAAGCCAACGAGCACCACGCAATGGGAACGGATCAGCTGGTGGCTCGTGCGAAGCTCGCCATGTGAAACGCCTGGACCTCCGGCGGATAGCGGTATCCCGCGCCATAGGGGCACGCATTGCGATCAAGGCAACCGCCGCTGCGGCAGGGTTCGCCATGCGCTCCCCCCACATGCGCCAGGCAGGATTGATAAGCGAATCCTTGCGCGGAATAGGCGTCGACCGGGCAGGATTTCAGGCAGGGTTTCTCGACGCAGCTATCGCAAAGGTGGGGCGCTGCCTCGGCAACTTGAACTGGAATTTCGTCCTCGAACAGCAGCGCACCGCGGTAGGCATGCCATAGCCCGTAGCGCGGATGCATGAGGATGCCGAGCGGCGACAGTTTCAGCCCCTCCGCCCGCATTGCCCATTGCTGGAACGGCAGATAGGGCTTGTCCGACGGAGAAATCGCCCGTGCGCCAAAATCCTGCGCCACGGCGCCGATCACTTCGCGCGACCATGTGTCGAGCGGATTGGCGATTGCCTGTGGCTGTTGCTCCCACCAACGCAGGAAATGCGGCCAGGGTGCCGCGCCCGCCTGCCCCACCAGCAGGACGGCCGCTGCCGGCGCACCCGATGATCCCGTTGGCGGCACATCGCTTGGCGTAAAATTGAAGCCGCCGCGAAGGACAAGGCCGTTGGCGAGAAGCGCCGCAGCAATGCGGTCAACGCTGCCGGCGGGCGTAATCATCCCTTCTTGTCCGGATCGGAGAACGCGCTCCGCCAGACTTCCTTGTGGATGATGTTGGCGACTTTAGCCCCGCCTGACTCGGGCTCCTTTCAAGTGAAGGCGTCGGGCATCGACCCCTTCTTCTTGGCGATGAAGTCCTTCAACGCTTCGTCGATGCTCGGATCGAGATGCGGCGCCTCATAGCTTTCCAGCCAGCGGCGGGCGAGTTCGTTGGCGCGCTGCGGCGCTGTCTTCTCGCCTTCGGCCAGCCACTGCTCGTAGGAATTGTTGTCGGCGATGTTGGAGCGGTAGAAGGCGGTCTGGAAATTGGCCTGGGTGTGGTCGCAGCCGAGATAGTGGCTGCCCGGCCCGACCTGGCGGATGGCGTCCATCGCCTGGCCGTTTTCCGACAGGTCGACGCCTTCGGAGAATTTCTGCGTCATGCCGAGCTGGTCGATGTCCATCATGAACTTTTCGTAGCAGGAGGCCAGCCCGCCCTCGAGCCAGCCGGCCGAGTGCAGCACGAAATTGGTGCCGGCCAGGATGGTCGAGTTCAGCGTGTTGGCGCTTTCATAAGCCGCTTGTGCATCCGGAACCTTGGACGCGCAGAGCGAGCCGCCGGTGCGGAACGGCAGGCCGAGACGGCGCGCCAGCTGTGCGGCGCCATAAGACACCAGCGACGGCTCCGGCGTGCCGAAGGTCGGCGCCCCGGACTGCATCGAGATCGACGAGGCGAAGGTGCCGAACAGCACCGGCGGCTCGCTCTGCGCGTCCAAGGTTCCGGATGCACAAGCGGCTTATGAA
>NZ_RZQE01000622.1:0-2799 GCF_004022955.1 Mesorhizobium sp. M7A.F.Ca.US.002.01.1.1
GTAGAAGCTGCCCCAGACATAGGAGCGGCCAAGCGGAAAATTGAATTCCTGGGTGCCGGTGTCATGCGGAGAAGCGATGTCGAACATCGCCCGCCAGACATCGTTCCAATCCTTGGGGACGAGCCAGCTCAGGAAATCCAGCAAATGCGGCAACCGGTCGAAGAAATGCCCGGCATTGGCCTCGTCGGCGAACCACATGGCGCTGCCGAGCGCGGTGATGAGCAGGCCGACACCGATGGCGGTGTAGAGCCGGCGCAAGGACGTCTGGCGACGCCAGGCGTCGGCCATCTGATGAGTGGCGCCGGAAGGGGCTGTCACGGAAAGGGTCATGATCGGACATGCAAGAAGGGCGGCGTTTTCTCGACGCCGCCCTTCCTGATTTCGCCGTTAGCCGCCGATGGCTGCCTTACGGGCTTCGACGATGACGTTGTAGAAGTCCGCCTTAACCGGGACGTAGCCGGTAAAGTCGCCGCCCTCGACGCCTTCGAAGCAAGCCTTGTCCTTCTTCGGCAACTGCGTGAAGAAGTCGGCGAGCTTGGCGGTCATTTCACTGCCGAGCGCGGTGCGCACGACCAGCGGGCCGTTCGGGATCAGACCCGAGCGCCAGACCTCGACGAAGTCGTTGGGGTCGACGGCGCCCTTGGCGACTTCCTTGTGAAAGGTGCCCGAGGTGTAGCCGTCCTTGAAGTCGCCGATGCCGGAAGAATCGTCCACCGCCACGTCGACCTTGCCGTCACGCACGGCCAGAACGTTGTTCTCGTGGCCGCCGTTGAACTGGGTCGAGGCGAAGAATTTTTCGTTCGAAGCGCCGGTATCCTTCGGGATCTGGGTCAGCGGGATCAGGTAGCCGGAGGTCGAATCCGGATCGGCGTAGCCGAGCTTCTTACCCTTGGCCGACTTGATGTCGGTAATGCCGGAGGATTTCAGCGCCAGGCCGATCGAATAATAGCCGGTGGCGCCGTCGGTCTGCTGGGTGGTGAGGATCGGGGTGACCGCCTTCGGGTCCTTGAGAGCGACGCTGGCGTAGCCGGAAGCGCCGAGTTCGGCGAAGTCGAGCGTGCCGCCGAGCAGGCCCTGGATGACGCCGTCATAGTCGGCGGCGGGGAACAGCGAGACCTTTTCGAAGCCGAATTCGGCCTTCAGATGGTCGGCGAGGCACTGGTAGTTGCGCAGCCGGTCGGATTCGTTTTCGCCGCCGAGAATGCCGACGCGAAATTCCTTCATGTCGGCGGCATGGGCCATGCTGGTCGCCATGGCGAGCACCGAAACGGCGCCAAAGACCATCTTCCTGAACATTGGATATTTCTCCTGTAGGTTCCGGCCCCGCGCCGGCAGCGTTATCGATTTTGACAGGTGCCCTTGACGTGGGCTGGCGATCCCAACCGCTCTCAATATCCCGGGAATGCGGGCTCGAGCGGTCCGGCGGATGCGGCGATCTTTCGGCTGAAGGCAACGCTGGTCGAGGTGATGGCCTCGGAGATTTCCTGGCCATTGCTGTCGGCGCCGTAGACGAGGCGCACCGCCTCGCGGTTGAGCTCTTCCGGCGGGCCGTCGAAGACGACCTTGCCGGCAGCCATGCCGATGATGCGGTTGCAGTAGGTCCGGGCGGTGTCCAGCGTGTGCAGATTGGTGACGACGGTGATGCCTTCGCGCAAATTGATGTCCTGCAGCGAATCCATCACCACCTTGGCGTTGAGCGGGTCGAGCGAGGCGATCGGCTCGTCGGCGAGGATCACTCTGGGCTGCTGCATCATGGCGCGAGCGATGGCGACGCGCTGCTGCTGGCCGCCCGACAAGGTGCCGGCGGGCTGCAGGGCGGTGCGGGCGATGTCGAGCCGCTCGAGTGCCGCGACCGCCTCGGCGCATTCGGCGCGGGAGAACATGCCGAACAGGTTGGTGATGGTCGAGCGGTGGTTCAGCTTGCCGAGCAGCACATTGGTCAGCACGTCGAGGCGCGGCACCAGGTTGAACTGCTGGAAGATCATGGCGCAGTCACGCTGCCAGCGCCGCAGCGGCGAACCGCTCAGTTTCGAGACCTCGGCGCCGTCAAAAAAAATCGACCCCTGGCTGGGATCGATGAGACGGTTGATCATGCGAAGAAGGGTCGATTTTCCGGCGCCCGAACGGCCGATGACGCCAACCATCTGACCCTGCGGGATCGCGATGTTGATGTCGCTGACGGCAGTGTTCTTGCCAAATCGTCGGGTGACACCGCGGATTTCGAGCGTGGCGGAATTTGCTGGCATGGCGGCAGGTTCCAGTCCGGACCATTGATCGTCAGGCATTCGCCTAGCGCAGCCACATGAACCTGCCGTGTCGCGTTGATGTCAGTTTTGTTACGCTCCACAGGCCGGAGTCTGCGGCCGGCCCAGGATCAGCAGTCGAAGGTGATGTGGAATGCAGGCCTGGCGAGCTGGCGCCGGTGGCCAGACGGCACCACTTGATGCGCATATACTCGCCCGTCGCGCGCCGGCGATGGCGAGGCCGTCCTTCAGGCGTTCCAGACAAGGGCCGTCATGGCGTCGATGCCGGTGTCGAGAGGCACGTCATGCGGATAGCAGGGGCGGGGGCGGTTTGCCCCCGCTGCCCAGCGTCAGTGACAGCCCGTTCCTGGCGTCGCTATCCGCCATATTTCTCCAAGAACGCCTCGGCCTCGAGCTCCCGGAAGTCATCCAACGCGGCCCGCAGCCTTGCATGGTCCCAGTCCCACCAGGCCAGCGCCTGGTAGCGTTCGGCCGTGCGGCGATCGAAGCGCTCGCGGATCGGCTTTGCCGGCACGCCGGCGACGATCCTATAGGG
>NZ_RZQE01000623.1:0-2797 GCF_004022955.1 Mesorhizobium sp. M7A.F.Ca.US.002.01.1.1
GTTCTTACACCGTTTCTAGGCACGTCGAGCCGGCTGGCAAAGCCGAATCTTTCGCCAGAGGCCAGCGAACGGCCGGATGTCCCCAACGTATAGCGGGTGATGTGCCCGTCATTGCCGGTCACCCGGATTTCAAGCGGCGGCAGCTGCGCCGGTTTGGCGCCGTCATTGGCGGCCTCGCCATCGACGAACAGCGCAGGGTTCGGTCCGGAAGCATCGACGCGTGACGTGACGCCCGAAATGCTGAGCGCCGACGCTTGCGCGCTGGACAGGAACGGCACCTGGCGCACCAGCGCGTGCCCGCCGGAAACCCAGAAGGCGGCCAAGGCAGCGCCGATGCCGGCGATCCAGAAGATCGGCCCGCCGCGCGAGGCTGGTAGCCGCTCCGGCGGGGCTTCGGGCTTGCGCAGCATGTCCATGCCTTCGATGGGTGGCATGACGATCGCACGCGGCAGCGGCGAAACGCTTTCCACGGCAGGTGCAAGGCGCGGCATCACCACGTAATCGGCATCGACGATGTCGGCGGCCGAACCGCGCATGAACCGGTCCGTCGCGGCAATTGCCGCCGGATCGGTCATGATTTCGCCGGAAACCGGGCGCGCGGTTCGATCGTCAGCCATCATGGCCCCAGCATTGCAGCACGTGTTCGCTTTTCGTTTCTTTTGCGTAAACACAAATGGTTAACGCTTCCCCACCGGAGCCCTCGTGACGAGTCGAAAGAGCCTAGGAATTAACCGCCGGTTAACCATGCCGGCCGATGGTCTTTACCCAGAACAGGCCGGCTCACTGCCGTGCCGAATTTCAGGTCGTCGAAATTGATTCGCTTCGAAAATGTCGGCCTCCGCTATGGCATGGGTCCGGAAATCCTCCGCGACATCTCCCTGCACATTCCGGAGCGCTCCTTCCAGTTCCTCAGCGGGCCTTCGGGCGCCGGCAAGACGACCTTGCTGCGCCTGCTGTTCATGTCGCTGAAGCCGACGCGCGGGCTGATCACCATCTTCGGCAAGGATCGCTCCCGCATTTCCCGCACCGAGCTGCCGCATCTCAGACGCCGGATCGGCGTGGTGTTCCAGGATTTTCGGCTGCTCGACCACATGACCACCTATGAGAACGTCGCGCTGCCGCTGCGCGTGCGCGGGCGCGAGGAGGCGAGCTACCGCACCGATGTCACCGAGCTGTTGAAGTGGGTCGGGCTGGGCGAACGCATGCATGTGCTGCCGCCGGTTCTGTCCGGTGGCGAGAAGCAGCGCGCCGCGATCGCGCGGGCGCTGATCGAGCAGCCGGAAATCCTGCTCGCCGACGAACCGACCGGCAATGTCGATCCGCCGCTGGCGCGACGCCTGCTGCGGCTGTTCATCGAACTCAACCGTCTCGGCACCGCCGTGGTGATCGCCACCCACGACCTCGGCTTGATGGAGCAGGTCGACGCGCGCCGCATGATCCTGGCCGGGGGAAGGCTGGACATCTATGACTGAACTGTCCGCCGAACATTTTGTGGAAAGGGAGCAGGACGCCGAGGCGACCGAAGCAAAGCCGCGCGCCCAGCGCAGGATGGCGCCGATCGTGCCGGCGCAGAACATCGCCGGCCGGGCGCTGGTGCTGGTCATCGCCATCATGACCTTCCTGTCCTGCCTGACTTTCGGCGCGGTGACGCTGGTGCGCGACACAGCGTCCGTCTGGGAGAACCAGATTTCACGTGAGGCAACGATCCAGATCAAGCCGGTCGACGGCCTCGACATGGAAGCAGCCCTTACCCAGGCCTCGCAGATCGCCGGCGAATTCCCCGGCGTCAAGGCGACCCGGATCATCGACCGCGAGGCGACCGCGCGGCTCCTTGAGCCCTGGCTGGGCTCGGGCCTCAACATCGACGAATTGCCGGTGCCGCGACTGATCATCGTCACCATCGACGAGAACAGCCCGCCCGATTTCGCCGCCATACGCGCCGCGATCACCCCGAAACTGCCGAGCGCATCGCTCGACGATCACCGCACCTGGGTCGACCGGCTGGTGGCGATGGCCCGCACCACGGTGACCATCGGCATCGCCGTGCTGGCGCTGATGCTGTCGGCGACGGTGCTGACGGTGGTGTTCGCGACGCGCGGCGCCATGGCCGGCAACGGTCACATCATCGAGGTGCTGCATTTCGTCGGCGCCGAGGCACGCTTTATCGCGCGCGAATTCCGCCGGCATTTCCTGGTCACCGGCATGAAGGGAGCGGCGGCCGGCGGTGCTGCGGCAGTGCTCGTGTTCATCGTCTTTTCCTGGTGGTCGTCGCGCAATATGGCGACGCCGCAGGCCGACCAGGCGACCGCCCTGTTCGGCAATTTCGCCATCGGTTCGGCAGGCTATCTCGGTGTCGTCTTGATGGTGCTGGTGATCGGCGGACTGACGGCGGCAACCTCGCACGCCACCGTCGTTGCCTATCTCAGCGACATCGATGTCCGCCAACCGGATGCAGGCTAATTCATGTCCCCCAAAAGTGGGAACGGGTTTTGGGATAACGACATGGATAAAACACGGTGATCACGAATAGAGAATTCGCGTAACGCAAAGTGCGTCTTTTACCTACCCAAGGCCGCATTTCAGGATTAACCATATGGCGATGGACGCGCGGGATTCGACCGGTACGGCTGGGCAGATGCCAGTGGTGGTTGCACGTTCGCATGACCGCCGCGCTGTGAGCCGTCTAAGAGCCACGCTGCGCCTGTCCGCCCTCTCCGTCCTCATCCTTGCAACTTTGTTTGCCGGCGGTTTCGGTTGGTTCGCCAACAAGGTCAGTCACCTTACCACCCCCCCCCAT
>NZ_RZQE01000624.1:0-2788 GCF_004022955.1 Mesorhizobium sp. M7A.F.Ca.US.002.01.1.1
CACGTAGTTGGAGGGCTTGTCGCCGGTTGTCGCGCCGCCGGTGACGCGCGCCTGTATCTGCGCGCCGAAATAGGAATAGGGAAACGGCGCTGGAGTTCTGCTGACCCTCTCCAGCCGGTCGCGATGCGCTTTCGGAATCTCGAAATCCAGCGCGCCAAGATTGTCCTGCATTTGGCTGAGCGTCGTCGCACCGAGAATGACGGTCGCGATCCCCGGCTGCGTCGCTACCCAGTTGAGCGCGACCTGAGGCATGCTGCGGCCGATCTCGGATGCGACCTTCTCGAGTTCGGCCACGATAGCCCAGTTGCGTTGCGTGAACTTTTGGAACCCCGGATGCGTCGAGTTGCGAAATCCGTCGAGCCGGCCCGCGGTTCCGGCCTGAGCCGGCCGATACTTGCCGCTCAGCAGCCCGCTGGCCAGCGGGCTCCACACCATGATGCCGGCGCCATGGCGCGTGCCGAATGGCACGAACTCATTCTCGATCGCGCGTTCGGCCAATGAATATTCGAGCTGTAGCGCCGAAACCGGCTCATATCCGCGCAATTCGGCGATCGCCTGTGCGCGGCCCGCATACCAGGCGGGCACATCCGAAAGGCCGACATGGCGCACCTTGCCCATCCGAACCAGGTCGTCCAGCGTGCGCATGACCTCCTCGGCCGGGGTCAGCCTGTCCCAGACATGCATGAGATAGAGATCGATATAGTCGGTCCCCAACCGTTTCAGCGAAACATCTACGGCCCGCATGATGTTCTTGCGGCCATTGCCGCCGGCATTCGGATTTCCGGGCTGCATGTTCATGGTGAACTTGCTGGCGATCACCGCCATGTCGCGCAAGCCGCGCTCGGCGATGAATTCGCCAAGCCAGGCTTCGGCCGTGCCGTCTGTGTAGAGATCCGCCGTGTCGAAGAAATTGCCGCCCGCCTCGACATAGGCGTCGAACATCGCCCGCGCCGTATCCCTGTCGGCTCCCCAGCCCCATTCCGTGCCGAAAGTCATCGTGCCCAGCGCCAGCCGGCTGACCCTGAGGCCGCTGTTGCCAAGAGTGTAGTAGGTCATGGTCATAATCGTCTTCCAATGCTTGGTGATAGATGCCCGAGCGTCACTGGCCCGGAGTGGTCTTGACCCAGGGATTGCCGCGCTCGTGTGTCATGCGGAACGCAAAGCCATCGACCTTCCAGCCATCCGCAAAACGCGTCAGGTGATGCTCATAGGTGCCCCAGACCTCCCAAAGCGGGTCGCCATTGCCTTCCATCCGGTTCCAGGCATAGCCGTTCGACAGGACAGTCGCCGTGTCCCCTTCGAGAACGACCTGGTGATTGGTGCGCAGATGCAGGCTTGTCTTGCTGCCCTTGAGGTTGGCCGCCCAGGCGCCAATCAGGTCGTCGGAAGCGATGTTGGCCGCCGGCTGTCCGGAAAGGCTGCTGAAATCGGCAGTGGCCCGATCCGCGAAATAGCTGCGTGCAAGCTTCCAGTTCTGGGCGTCGACGGCCCGGTCGATGGCATCGGCGATGCGAATGACCGCGCGTTCGTCTGCGAGCGCCCGCCAGTCTGATGGCTCCGCCTCGCCGGCGTCCATCGGCGCCAACGCCATGCCTGCCGCGAAAGTTACGCGCTTCAACGCATTCATGTTCTTTCTCCTCGATGCCATCAGCCCATCGTCGACGTGCGGCCGGCAATGTGGACCGCTCGGCCGACATCGACAAGATTGCATTGTTCGCATGGACCATGCGATATCATGCATGAATGTACCGGGACCTGCTCACCCACTTGCCTGTGATCGTCGCCGTGGCCCGACGCGGCGGCTTCGCGCTTGCCGCCGCCGAACTCGGCATGAGCCCTTCGGCAGTCAGCCATGCGGTGCGCATTGTCGAAGAGCGGATCGGCCAGCCTTTGTTCGCACGGACGACGCGCAGCGTTTCGCTCACCGAGGCCGGCAAGGCGCTGGTGGAAACGGCGGCTCCGGCCCTCCAGGATATTGCCGAGCGGATGGACCGTATCCGCAGCGTCAAAGGCAGGCCGTCTGGCCTGCTCAGGATCAACGCCTCCAACATCGCCATACCATTGGCGGTGACGCCGGTGGTCGCCGCGATGGCCGAACGCTATCCGGAGGTTACGGTGGAGGTCTTCGCTGACCAGGGTCTGGTTGACATCGTCGGCGAAGGCTTCGATGCCGGCATCCGGCTTGGCGAGATGATCGCCCAGGACATGGTCGCGGTCCGGCTGACGCCGCCGTTCTCCGTCGTCATCGTGGCCTCGCCCGTTTATATCGGACGGCACGGCCGTCCCAGCAGCGTTGCCGATTTGGCGAACCACAATTGTATTGGCTACCGGCTCGTCCGCTCTGGTGCGCTCTATCGCTGGGATCTGATCGAGGATGGCAAGGACATCGCCATGGAGACGCGGGGCAGCGTTGTCGTGACGGATTCGCTCGCAGCAATCGATCTTGCGCTTGCAGGCGTCGGGCTTGCCTATGTCTTCGAGCCGCTGGCGCGCGCCGATCTTGCCGCGGGCCGCCTGGTCCAGATGCTGCCGCAGACGGCGATCGAGGAACCGGGGCTATTCCTCTATTTCCCGCGCCGGGCGTCAATGGCGCCGAAGCTCAGGGCCTTTATCGACACCGCACAAGAAATCGGCCGGGCATCCTTGCGGACACCCGGCCGAGTTGCCTGAGCTGAGAAGCCCCTTCAGGGGCTATTTGTAAGGATTATTTCTTCACCGCAGCCGCGACTTCCGCCGCGAAATCGGTCTCTTCCTTTTCAATGCCTTCGCCGAGCGCAAAGCGCAGATA
>NZ_RZQE01000625.1:0-2786 GCF_004022955.1 Mesorhizobium sp. M7A.F.Ca.US.002.01.1.1
CCCTTGGGCTCCGTCTCGCGGACAGGCTTCGCCGGTGATGATCACACCGGCAGCTGCTGAGTGACTGCGCCCAACTCGCGCCTAACGTGGGCTGCTTCATCACATTCGCAGGCCGCTTCCTGTGTGTCAGGCTATCTGCTGCCCGCACGTATCGCGGCAGCGTCTCTAGTTCGCGCCGCGCGAATGTGGGCAAGCTCGCCAGCGAGGCACGCATACTCGTAAGCTGGTGCTTAAGGCTCGTCCGCCACCTTCGCCATCGCTGTGCCATTAAGCGGCGAAAAACGACGCGACCGCGCAGCCTGTTGGCGGCTGTAAAGCATCCGAGCGCAGTTCGTTCGGCCTCGATTGGCGCCTTTTGCAAAGCGCCGTGCAAGAACCGTGGCTCGGAGCAGGCCTTACCCGACTGGAGTCGATAGCGAGGAGAGGAGTGCTTCGTTCAAAATCCCGCCATCGTGCCAACTTGCGCGCTTGATTGTTCCATTTCAGCACGTGCGCCGCTGTCTCCATTTTTGCGACCGCTTGCCCGAAGTCGGGGTTCCTTAAAATCAAAGCGGCCGCCTCGCAACTTCGGCCGTAGTCGTACGTTGTGCGATTCACTGCGTAGGAGTTCACAACATGCCGATAACAACCCGGAAGCAAAAGAGCGACTTTGCCAATGACAAACCCATCCCCGAGGAGGATGCTGCCGTACTCGAGAGCATCGCCGGCCACGAGGATAGACACGGTGCGGGACCGGGCGTTTTGGGGTCCCACGACATCGAACAGCCGATCGGCGCGCAGCCTCGAAGCGAGATCACGGGCCGTCACGACGAGGGAGCCGGCGCAAATGAAACGGTCGACGGGTTGAGCGAGACCGAAGAGATGACCCGCAGCTTCGCGGAAGACATCCCCACGGGATTAAGCGAAGGAGATGATGAAGACGTTCCGGTTTTTGAGCGAGGGCGGACCAGAACGGATCTTTGAACCAACGACAATGCTTCGCCCGCCGGCTCGGTGGCGTGGCCCTTAGAAGCGCCTCAGACTGGCTCACCCAAAAAACGCACCGCCGATCCCTCCCCACGCCGGCATGGAATTTATACAAACCCAGGAACGACATCAGGCGGCGGCGCTCAGCAGATTAGCAGATCCGAGGGGGAACATCCCGCCACGGTGATGGTTCGGTGGCATCAAAAAGTGATTGGGAACGATGGGTAAGAAGCCCAAACAGCCCTCAGAAGCCACGGCGGATCGTGAACAGGCGATCGAAGCGCTCTACTTTGCGCGCAAGTGCGGCCTCACCAAGGAGGAGGCACTCAAGATGCTCAGGGAAGCCCAAATCAGGATCGATGATGGACCCAAAAGGAGCTCCGGCAACCGAACTTAGAAGCGATCGTCGATCGCTCGTCTCAGCCAGCGGCGGCGCATGATCTTCTTCACCTCCGACACGCATTTCAACGATCCCCGTATTCTGCGGCTTGCCCCCCGCCCCTTCAGTTCATTGGCGGGGCATGACCAAGCACTGATTGAACTTTGGAACGAGACTGTTGCTCCAAGCGACGAGGTTTGGCACCTCGGCGACTTCGCCAAGGGATCTGCCGAGACAGTGTCTTCGCTGCTGTCCCGTCTCCACGGCACCAAGCACCTGATCATCGGCAACAACGACGGCGTGGTAACGCTCGGCGCTTCGGCTTGGGCTAGCGTGCAACACTACAAGGAGCTAACTGTCGAGGGCAGTTTCCTGGTTCTTTGCCACTACCCGTTCCGCACCTGGAACCAGATCGGCAAGAAATCAATAAACCTGCACGGCCATTCTCATGGCCGGCTGAAGCCAATGACGCGCCAGCACGATGTCGGGGTCGACGCCTGGGATTTTCGCCCAGTGACTTTTGCTGCCATTCAGGCCAGGCGCCGCCGAGGTTAGCGCAGCAGATGGCCGAACGAACGACGTCGTCACGTGGTGATGCTAGCCGCAAAGAAGAATCCAGAATCCCGCCCCAGGCGTATGCAGCCTTGCCTGGACTGCAGTAAAGCGGGACCGAGGAGCGCGCCACCCGTCTGCACAGCCGTCACTACCTTGGGACAGGCGTCGGCCCCGTCGTCACCACGGCGGAGCGCTGGCGCGCCAGTCGTTCATCTCGGAACGAGCTTCAATCGCCGTCCTTGGCGACCTCAGTGCCACATTCTCTCTCTAACCCACTTAAGAAACCTGTTCCCTCCGATTGACCGACGGACTCTAGCGGCAGCCCACTGCCCTCTGAACATGGTTCCGACATGGCAACTGCAGACGATGCCATGCAATTCCCCGTCAGACAGTTCGAAGAAGCGTTTTGCTTCCCCATAGGTGTCATCCTTCAGGCCCAACGCACGCAGTAGCGGGTCCTCGAAAGCCACTGTAATCGGCGAGCCCTCGCCGCGCGCTGCGTCGCGAGCTTCCCGCTTCAGATACTCAGTGCCGGTAAGCGCTCTCAGGCGTCGCTCGGGATGTTGTTCCAGCAACTCAGCCCAGCGCTCGATGCGCTGTTGGCGGGTCATGATCGGGTATGTCGACAGGGGTTCTACTTCCGTAATTGTCTGCAGTTGGCTTAGAGTTTGGTGTTCCATCGTCGGCTCCTTTTGATTGAAGTCCCTTCCCCACAAAAATTATCGCGCACCGAGGCGCTGACAAGAGCTGATAAGGCGGCCTTACCCGAGAATGGATCGCGATGACTGCGTGCTGACCTTCAGGAACCAAAGCGCGCAAACGATGTTTATTGACCGAAGGGCATCTTAATTCCTTGGAGAGTTGAAAATGAGAACCACCCTGATTC
>NZ_RZQE01000626.1:0-2768 GCF_004022955.1 Mesorhizobium sp. M7A.F.Ca.US.002.01.1.1
TGGTGATGGCGATGATCGGCGTCAGCAACGGCAGCGTCACATAGCGGAACAACTGCCAACGGCTGGCGCCGTCGAGCGTCGCGGCCTCGTAAAGCGATTGGGGAATCGTCTGCAGGCCGGCCAGCAGCGTGATGGCCACGAAAGGAATGCCGCGCCAGACATTGGCGGCGATCACCGAGGCGCGTGCGTTCTCCGGATCGCCAAGGAAATTGATGCGGTGGTCGATCAGTCCCATCTGCTGCAGCGCCCAGGAGAGGATGGAGAACTGCGAATCGTAGATCCACCAGAAGGCGATGGCCGAGAGCACCGTCGGCACCACCCACGGCAGCAGGACAATCGCGCGGAAGAACGATTTGAAGGGAAGGTTCTGGTTGAGGAGGAGCGCCAGCCAGAGGCCGAGCGCGAATTTCAGGATCGAAGCGCTGATCGTGTAGAGCAAGGTGTTGAAGACGGAGAGCCAGAAGACGGCGTCGCTCCACAGATATTCATAGTTTTCGATGCCGATGAAGATGCCGGGGCGGCCGATGCGGGCGTCGGTGAAGCCGAGCCAGACGCCGAGCCCCAGCGGATAGGTCAGGAAGACAAGCAGCAGTGCAGCCGCCGGAAGCATGAAGCCGAAGCCAAGTGCGTTCCGGCTTTCGCTCCAGCGCGATAGAATCCGTGAGAAGATCGAAGATCGCGGCTGGATAGCAGCTGACGGCACGGCCATGGGTCGGCTCCTGCTGAGGTCTCATTGATCGGCCGGATCGGCCACGATGCAATCCGAAGCCAGCCGGGCAGCCGCGCTGCCCGGCTGAACCGGCTCAAACGCGATAATAGCGATTTGCCCGCTTCTCGGCCTCTTCCATTGCCTCTTGTGGCGTCGCCTGGCCGGTCACCGCTTTGGCGAACATATCGACCAGCACGTAGTCGGCCATGGTTGCCGCCGAAGCATAGCCGAGCGGCCCGGCATAGCCGTTAGGCCGCAGAGTAGCCGAAGCCTTGGCGTAAGCGGCGTTGTTGGGATCGGCAGTCCATACCGGGTTGTTGTCGAATGCCTTCAGGGTCTGGCAGCAATATCCGGCCGAGGAGGTGATCCAGTCCTTCATTTGCGGTTCCTCGAACATGAACTGCAAATACGCCTTGGCCGCGTTGGGGTAGGGCGTGTAATTGAAGATGACAGCCGTGGTCACCTGGAACAATTCGACGGATTTGCCGACAGGGCCGATGGGCAGGTTGGTGGTGCGTATGTCCTTGGCGATTTCAGCCAGCTTCGGATCATTGTCCTTATTGATTTTGGCGGTGTTGTAGGCCGAGATGCCGTTGGCGATGACAGCCAGTTCGCCGGCCAGGAAGGCGCGGTTGTTGTTGACGTCGAGCCAGCTTTCCGTGCCTGGAATGAAGGTCTTGTAGAGTTCCTGCGCGTATTCGATGGCCTTGAGGGTCTCGGGGCTGTTGATCGTTACCTTGCCGCTCTCGTCGACCATCTGGCCGCCATGGCTCCACAGCAGCCAATGAGCATAGTTGTTGCCGTCGCCGACGCCATGGCCATGCGTGAAGCCGGCCGGATGTCCCTTCGCCTGCAAGGCCTTGCAAAGTTCCAGGAAGCCTTTCGTGTCCTTGGGAAACTCCGAAAAGCCGGCCTCTTTCACCCAGCTTTCCCGATAGACGATGGCGTTTCCGATCGTGGCCAGTGGCAGGCCGATGAATTTGCCTTCCCGGGTCGCATATTGCTTTGGTCCATCATGCCAGCCGCCGTATTTCGAGCCGAGATACTCGCCCAGTTCGCTCACGTCGTGCAGCTTGTCGGGATATTGGTGCGGGTCATCGAACCAGACGAACATCAGGTCGGGGCCGGAGCCGACATTTGCCGCGACTGCCGCCTTGGGGCGAATGTCCTCCCAACTTTCCTTGTCGACGCGGACCGCGACACCTGTCGCTTCGGTGAAGCGCTTGGTGTTGGCCAGCCATTGGTCCTCGTCGCCCTGGACGAAGGGCGACCAGCGCAGCAGCCTAAGCTTGGCGCCATCCTCGGGTTTGTATTTCGGTCCGTCCTGGGCAAGGGCCGGAGAGCTGATGAACCGACTTCCCAAGGCACCTGCCGCCGCGCCGGCGGTGGTGCGGATCACGTCACGTCTGGTGAACTTCATGCTCGTTTCCTCCTGCTTGTTGTCCTTGCCTGTGGTCCTACTGATCGGTACGTGTTTGGAACCTCTGTCCGGTTTCTCCGTGAAAGAGATGGATGAGGCCGGGCTCGGCCGTAAGCCGGATGGTTTCGCCCGGCGTGAAGGAATGTCGTTCCCGGAAATTCGCGACGATCTCTTCGCCGCCGGCTGTCCGGCCGATGAGCTGCACTTCGGACCCGGTTGGTTCAACCACCGCGACGGTGACCGGAATGCCCTGGTCGTCGGACAGCCGCAAATGCTCGGGCCTTATTCCCAGCACCACAGGCTCGCCATTGGGGATGGAAAGTGCCGAGGCCAACGGGACTGAAATCCCCCCGGCGCCGCGGAACGAGGGTGAGCCGTCAATAGCGATCTCGCCCCTCAGCAAATTCATGGCCGGCGAGCCGATGAAGCTGGCGACAAAAAGATTGTTCGGCCGGTCATAGAGTTCCAGCGGCGGCCCTATCTGCTCGACGATGCCGTCATGCATGACCACGATCTTGTCAGCCATGGTCATGGCCTCGATCTGGTCGTGCGTGACGTAGACTGTCGTGGTCTTGAGGCGCTGGTGCAGTTCCTTGATCTCGGCGCGCATCTGCACCCTGAGTTTGGCGTCGAGATTGG
>NZ_RZQE01000627.1:0-2765 GCF_004022955.1 Mesorhizobium sp. M7A.F.Ca.US.002.01.1.1
ATGCAATGTCATCGCTTGTGCTGATGCGAGTTGGGATGAAGCCATGACGCCGAAAGCCGTCATGGAGCCACGGAATGCCGGCTGCCCGCCAACAGCCGGCAGTTTTGGCGTTCACTCCATTTCGCCGACGACCTCGTCCCAGGTCTTGACCTTGGTCTGGCCGTTTAGGAACGGCAGCGCGGCGGCCGTCAGCTCCGGGGCGAAGAAGACATCGTAGTGGGTGCGGTTGGGCAGGATCGCCAGGCGGTTCTGCGACAAGTTCTCGCGCATCCAGCCGGCGTCCTTCAGTCCGCCGCCGAGCATCTGATAGAACTTGATCTCGTGTTCGGGCTTATACATATCGCTGTCGCCATAGACCAGCATGACAGGCATCTTCAGCTTGGCGACATCGGCCGAGTAATCGCGGTTCTGACGCATGAAGCCGCCCAGCGCATCGAGGAGCTTCGGGAACTCCTCCGGATGCGGCGCCACCGCGACGTAGGATTTGTACATCGGCGTGTCCTTCATGAACTCAGCCGCGGCTGCGCTCACCTGTGCCTGCTGCGGACGCATCTCGTCATAGAAGCCGTCCGTGGCGTAGCCGGTCGATACCAGGACGAGGCGGCGCACCGCTTCGGGATGCTGGACGGCCATGCGGAAGGCGACGCCGCCGCCCAGCGAATAGCCCATGACATCGACCTGGCTGTAACCGAGCGCCTTGACGATGGCGGCCATGTCGTCGCCCATCGCCTCCACGGTGAATGGTCGGTCACCCAGCGCGGTGCGGCCGTGACCCTGCAGGTCGACGCCGATGACGGTGCGGTTTTCGGCAAGTTTCGGCAGGATCGGCGCGAACATATCCGTGGTGCCAAGACCACCATGCAGCAGAAGCAGCGGCTCGCCCTTGCCATAGATCGCATAGTAGTAGTTCAGGCCGTTGATCGTCAGAAGGCCGGACTTTTCCGGCTTCGGCAGTGCATTCGTTTCAGTCGTCATGGCAGGTTTTGTCTCCTCTGCATTGGTGATGCCCGGGCAGGCAAGCAGTGCTGCGGCCGAAGCAAAAATGGCGAAAAACAGGGTTTTGAACATATCGATCTCCTCTCCTGTCGATATCAAGGCGTTATGCGGATCAAAGCGTTTTGGCGAGTTCTTCGAGCTGGTCGGCGCACTGTCCCCAGCCCTCGTGGAACCCCATCTTCTCATGCTGTTCGCGGTCGGCGACGCTCCAGTGCCTGACCCGAGCGATGTAGCGGGTCTTGCCGTTGCCCTCGTCCTCGAAGGTCAGCGCGACGGTCATGAACGGCTTTTCCGAAGGCTGCCAAGCCTCAGTGTAGGCGTCGGTGAGGACGATCTTCCTGCCGGCAACGACTTCGAGGAAGACACCTGGGTTGGGGAACTCGTTGCCGTCCGGGCTGGCCATGACGACAAGGCTCGAGCCACCGGCGCGCACATCCATCTCCGCGCGCGGCGTCGTCCACGGTTTTGGAGAGAACCAGCGCGTGATCAGTTTCGGATCGGTCCAGCAGCGATAGACGTTCTCGCGCGGCGCATCGATGATGCGGGCGAGAACCAGTTCGCGGTCGTTGGTGGGGGCGATGTCGAGCTTGGTGGTCATGATGGCGTCCTGCGTTTGATCTGGCTTCCGTCCCAAGGACGAGCCGATGAACCGCAAGCCGACATCGGCCAGCGAAAATTTTGCGACACCGTTTCGATTGACCCGAGGCGTCACTCACCTTCGTCATCCACGGGCGGAGCAGGAACGCAGCTCCGTCGCGGAGACCCGAGGATGACAAAGTGATCGATGGGCCAAAGCCTCAGTGGCGCTTGGCTTGCACCAGATAGGCCTCGATCTCGGTCTCGCCGAGCCACTTTGCCGCTTCCAGCCGGTGCAGGCCCTCGACGAGGATGTGGCGCTTGCCGTCATGGCGGACCTGGATCGGCGTCTTCATGCCGTTTTCCAGAATGTCCTCGGCGAGATGGCGGACGGTCTCGGGATGCAGCGTCTTCTTGCGCGCCGTCGGCACGTAGATCTCGTCGACCTTGACCTTTTGCACTCTGAGCATGCCGACCCCCGTGGCGGAAACGCCGCCACCCCTGAGATAGTCCGTTTGATGGAGGTGGCCAAGGGTGCGGCTAACGAATACGAAGTCCGAAGGCCATTCTCGGTTCGAAGATGCCAGGGACAGCAGATCGTTTGCCTGTCGTCGCGCGTTTCGATATTGCGTCTGCGCGATCGTCGAAGGCCACGGAGCAAATCCCCATGAGCAAATCTCTCGTCACCTTTGTCGGCGTCGCCCATCCCTGGATGTGCGACGTGATGGGGCACGTGAATGTGCGTCACTACGCGGCGATGTTCGATGATGCCAGCTTCCAGCTTCTCGGCCATATCGCCGGACAGGACGACAACCAGGCGTCGCAGATCGGATGGGCCGACGTGCGCACCGAAATCGACTATCGGCATGAAACGAAAGCCGGTGCGCTCATCACCATCCGCTCGCATGTCGTGAAGATCGGCCGCACCTCCATCACCTTCGAACAGGTGATGTTGGGCTCGCTCGACGGCATTGTCCGCGCATCGAGCCGGACGACAAGCGTGCGCTTCGACCTTGCCGCGCGCGCCTCGGTCGCTCTGGACGAGCCGATGCGCGACCGCTCTTCGGCCTTCCTGATCGAATAAGCCTGTCTCCGCCCGTCAGCCTATGTAGATGCGGTCCTCGAGGGGCGTGTCGGCAATCAGCGTCTGCAGCCCTGACAGCAGCGCCTTCTCGGCGCGGTTCATCACCTTG
>NZ_RZQE01000628.1:0-2762 GCF_004022955.1 Mesorhizobium sp. M7A.F.Ca.US.002.01.1.1
GGCTGTACGCTGCCTGTCCCTTGAACAGTTCGTGCCACTTCCGGGCCCCGCTGCACGCCGATTGCCCATTTGCGACCCATGTCGCAAATTTAATCTTGTCGTAGCGGCGTAGCCGATTGACAGACATGGTTTTTCCTGATGTCGCTATGCTATTCGCGACATCCTGTTCGCGCCATGGCTGTGTGAGGTTCCCTTGAACGCCGTAAAGCATCCGATCAAGCGGTCGTTTGTATTCTTCCTTATTCCCGATTTCACCATGATCGCCTTTGCGACCGCGCTCGACCCACTGCGCTCGGCCAATCGCATGCTCGGCTACGAGGCCTATCGCTGGCGCCTCGCCAGCATCGACGGCAAGCCGGTGCGCGCCTCGAACGGAGTCGAGTGCGCGGTCAACACGTCGCTCGAGGATGAACGCAAGAAGATGGCAGGCCCCGATCGGCCGAACATGGCCATCGTCTGCAGCGGCATCAATGTCGAGCGCTACCAAAACAAGTCCGCCTTCGCCTGGCTGCGCGAGGAATACAATCGCGGCGTCGCCGTTGGCGGCCTGTGCACCGGCGCGCATATCCTCGCCGCCGCCGGCCTGTTGTCCAACAAGCGCTGTGCCATCCACTGGGAGAACCTGCCGGGCTTTTCCGAGGCGTTCCCGAAGGCCAATGTCTTTGCCGACCTCTTCGAGATCGACCAGAACATCTACACCTGCGCCGGTGGCACTGCCGCACTCGACATGATGCTGAAGCTGATCGGCGACGACTTTGACGAGAACCTCGTCAACCGCGTCTGCGAGCAGGTGCTGACCGACCGCGTGCGCAGCCCCACCGACCGCCAGCGCCTGCCGCTGCGCGCCCGCCTCGGCGTCCAGAACTCGAAAGTGCTGACCATCATCGAGTTGATGGAGGGCAATCTGTCGGAGCCGCTGTCACTGATCGAGATCGCCGATCATGGCGACCTGTCGCGCCGCCAGATCGAGCGGCTGTTCCGCACCGAGATGGGCCGCTCCCCCGCCCGCTATTATCTCGAAATCCGGCTCGACCGCGCTCGGCACCTGCTGATCCAGTCCTCGATGCCAGTGGTCGAGGTGGCGGTCGCCTGCGGCTTCGTCTCGGCCTCGCATTTCTCCAAATGCTACCGCGAACTCTACGCCCGCTCGCCGCAGCAGGAGCGCGTCGACCGCAAGCAGCTGCTGGCCGCCTGAGCAGAGGTGTCACGTGAGTACGAGAACGACTCGACCCGAAAGACTGGCCGACCGGCGCATCTTTCCTCTCGATGTCGAAAAATGGCTAGCGCTCAAGGCGGCTCTGGACGCCCCGAAACGTGATCTTCCTCGCCTCAAGCTGTTGAGCGAGCCAAGTATCTTTCCAGATGATCAGGCTGTGTCGGTCTGACTACGCCTGCGCCGTGCGCATCGCCTCGACCCGAATATCCTCGGTCAGCCGCGCTTTCAGCGCCGAGAATTCCGGGCTGGTCTTCAGCGTGTAATGGCGCGGATGCGGCAGGTCGATGGCGACATCCGACTTGATGCGGCCGGGCCGCGCCGTCATCACGATGACGCGCGAGGCCATGAAGATCGCCTCCTCGATGTCATGGGTGACGAACAGCACCGTCTTTTGGCGCCGTTCCCAGATGCCGAGCAGCAGTTCCTGCATCAGACCGCGCGTCTGGTTGTCGAGCGCGCCGAACGGCTCGTCCAGCAACAGGATCTCCGGATCGTTAGCCAGCGCCCGGGCGATCGCCGTGCGCTGCTGCATGCCGCCGGAGAGCTGCTTCGGCCAATGGTTCTCGAACCCTTTCAGGCCGACGAGATTGATGTAGGAAGCGACGACCCCGTCCCGCTCCTTTTCGGGCATTCCGCGTTCGCGCAAGCCGAAAGCGATGTTCTGCGCCACAGTCAGCCAGGGAAACAGCGTGTAGGACTGAAAGACCATGCCGCGATCCGGCCCCGGCCGGGTCACCGCCTTGCCGTCGAGCAGCACACGGCCCTCGCTCGATGCTTCCAGGCCCGCGACAATCCTGAGCAGTGTCGACTTCCCGCAGCCGGACGGCCCCAGAATAGTGATGAAGTCGTTGGCGGCGACCGCCAGGTCGATCGGCATCAGCGCCTTGACCGGCTGACCGCCGCGCACGCCGGCAAAGGTGCGCGAAACGCCCTCGATGAGAAGCTTGTTCACGCCAGGCTCCACGGAAAGAGCCAGCGGTTGAAGGCCTTGAAGGCGAAGTCGGACAACAGCCCGATCAGTCCGATGACGATGATGCCGAAGATGATCTGACCCGTCGCCAGCCGCGACTGACTGTTGATGATCATGTAGCCGATGCCGGATGACGAGCCGATCAGTTCCGCGACGATGACATAGGTCCAGGCCCAGCCGAGCACCAGCCGCAGCGTCTCGGCGATCTCCGGCGCATTGGCCGGCATGATCACCCGGTTGACGATGCCGCTGTTGGTGGAACCCAGCGTGTAGGCGGCCTCGACCAGATCGCGTCGTGTGCCGCCAACTTTGACCGCGATGATGAGGACGATCTGGAACACCGAGCCGACGAAGATGACCAGCAGTTTTTCCAGCTCGCCGATGCCGGCCCACAAGATGAGCAGTGGGATGAATGCCGACGCAGGCAAGTAGCGGGCGAAGGAGACAAAAGGCTCCAGAAACGCCTCCACCGGCTTCCAGGCGCCCATCGCGATGCCAAGCGGCACCGCGACGACCGAGGCAAGCAGGAAGCCGCCGAAGACGCGCCAGATGGTGATCAGAACGTCGAGCCAGAAA
>NZ_RZQE01000629.1:0-2759 GCF_004022955.1 Mesorhizobium sp. M7A.F.Ca.US.002.01.1.1
GCAGGACGGCCACATGCTTGTTTTTCATTCCCCGGCATCCCCTCTCTCACGGCGGACCAAAACCAGATTTTCCGCAACATTGAGTCAGAGTCTCCCGGCAGGTTGCCCCCCAGACGGAAAACGCTGAAAACGCGTCGAACGACTCAAATCAGGAAACGCTTTCGAGCAGAGAATCAGAGAGTTGATTCACTGGCAAGTGCTTACGATTCCGAGAGATTCACTTTCTGAGAAAATGGATGCGAAAAGCGTGTCGTTGAGTCTTTGCGGCAACGGTCGCGGACCGTTTTTCGCCTCGTTGAAGTTCACGCATCACATGAACTTCAACGAGGCGCTAGGTGTGTCGAGATTCAGGTCAGGCCGAGTCGAAAACGATGGCTTTCGAGAACCGGAGCGGAGCATCACCTGAATATCAGCACCTTAAAGGAGCTGCCCGAGAAACTCCTGAACGGCATGCCCTGGCCGGAAATTGCCGATGCGCTTGATTTCCCATTGCAGCCGGATACCGGAATTCTCCAGCACCCGCGTGCGCACCGTCTCGCCGAGATATTCAAGGTCGTAGCCGGTCGCGGTTCCGGTGTTGATCATGAAGTTGCAATGCATCGGCGACATCTGCGCGCCGCCGATCATCAGGCCGCGGCAGCCCGCTTTGTCGATCTCCTTCCAGGCCGATGTGCCGTCGGGATTCTTGAAGGTCGAGCCGCCGGTCTTCTCGCGGATCGGCTGCACGGTCTCACGATGGTTCTGCACGGCCTCCATCGCAGCCTTGATGGTCGCCCTGTCCTCGGCAAAGCCTTCGAACACGGCGGAGGTGAAGATCAGCCCGGAAGGAGCCGCCGAATGGCGATAGGCGTATCCCATATCGGCATTGCTCAGCGTCTGCACATTGCCCTTGCGATCGAGTGCTCGCACTTCGATGACGCGCTCGCGCGTCTCGACGCCATTGGCGCCGGCATTCATTCGCAGCGCACCGCCGATTGCACCCGGAATGCCGTGGTAGAAATGAAAGCCGCCAATGCCGGCCTCGAGCGCCACCGCTGCGACGCGCTTGTCGGGGGTAGCAGCTCCCGCCTTGATCCTGATTGGCGAAATCACCTCGGCATCGCCGAAGCCCTTGGCCGAAAGCCGAATGACAAAGCCCTCGATGCCGCCATCGCGGACCAGAAGGTTGGAGCCGACGCCGACGACCGTCAGCGGTATCTCTTCGGGAACGGCTTTCAGGAACGCGGCAAGGTCCTCCTCATCGGCCGGCTGGAACAACGCTTCAGCCAGCCCCCCGGCACGGAACCAGGTGATCTTGTCCATCTCGGCGTTCGGCGTCAGGCGGCCACGCAGGCCGGCAAGCCGGTCGCCAAGTCTGTCGATCAGGGCCTGGCCGTGCATCATGAGACGGTCCCGCCAAGCTCCTTGGGCAACGCATAGGCCCATTGGGTGATGTTGCCGGCTCCAAGGAAGACGACGAAATCGCCCGGCTTGGCCAGGTCACGGACGATGGGCGCAATCGCCGCCGGGCCCTCGATGTAGCGCGCGTCGCGATGACCGCCGGCGCGGATGCGCGACACCAGCGCGTCCGAGCTGACGCCGTCGATCGGCTCTTCGCCGGCCGCGTAGACCGGCGCCACCATTACTGTGTCGGCGTCGTTGAAGCAGGTGGAAAACTCGTTGAACAGATCATGCAGCCGGGTGAAGCGATGCGGCTGGGCAATGGCGATGACACGACCCTGGGTGGCGCTGCGCGCCGCCTTCAGCACCGCCGAGATCTCGACCGGATGGTGGCCGTAATCGTCGAATATTTCGACGCCGTCCCACGAACCGGTATGGGTGAAGCGGCGCTTGACGCCGGCGAAGGACGACAGGCCCTTCTTGATCGCCTCGGCCGACAGGCCGAGTTCGTGCGCGACCGCGATTGCTGCCGTCGCGTTGGAGACGTTGTGACGGCCGGGCATCGGCAGGCGCAGGCCTGCTATGACAGTCTGGCCGCCGGTCTTGCGGTCGCGGATCACCACGTCGAATTCCGAAATGGCACCTGACATGCGGTGATTGGTAAAGCGCACGTCGGCCTGCGCATTCTCGCCATAGGTGATGACCCGGCGGTCCTCGATGCGGCTGACCAGCGCCTGCACTTCGGGGTGATCGGTGCACATCACGCCAAAACCGTAGAACGGAACGTTCTCGACAAACTGGCGGAACGCCTCGCGCACCTTGTCGAAGCTGCCATAGTGGTCAAGATGCTCGGGGTCGATGTTGGTGACGACCGCGATCTCGGCCGGCAGTTTCAGGAAGGTGCCGTCGCTCTCGTCGGCCTCGACCACCATCCATTCGCCGTCGCCCATGCGGGCGTTGGTGCCGTAGGCATTGATGATGCCGCCATTGATCACGGTCGGATCGAGCCCGCCCGCATCGAGCAAGGTCGCCACCATCGAGGTCGTCGTCGTCTTGCCATGCGTGCCGCCGATCGCCACCGCCTGGCGAAAGCGCATCAGTTCGGCCAGCATCTCGGCCCGGCGCACGATCGGCAGCAGCTTTTCGCGCGCGGCCTTCAGCTCAGGGTTGGATTTCTTGATCGCCGTCGAGACGACCACCACCTCGGCATCGCCGAGATTCTCGGCCCTATGGCCGACGAAGCATTCAATGCCCTTGTCGCGCAGCCGCTGCACATTGGCGCTTTCGGCCTGGTCGGACCCTTGCACCTTGTAGCCGAGATTGTGCAGCACTTCGGCAATGCCGCTCATGCCGATGCCGCCAATGCCGATGAAATGCAC
>NZ_RZQE01000062.1:0-19460 GCF_004022955.1 Mesorhizobium sp. M7A.F.Ca.US.002.01.1.1
ATCATTGACTGCTTTTGTCAGAGAAGCTTGCTCGGTGGGTTCACTGATTTCGGCGGACCGGATTTGCGCCCCGACATCGGCAAGCGTCTTGCCGATCGATTGCAGCGTGTCCACCGTGTATGCGGTCGGCGCCGCCCCTGCCGCCCAGGCGTCCAGCGCCATCAACACGGTCTGCGATGCGGACGCCACGGTTCGTGATTGCTGCTCGATCTGATCGGAAGATGAGCATGCCGAGAGCATCAGCAAAAGCAGGCACAAGCAGTCAAGCCTGAGATAGCGGCGGCTAACGATCAAATCAGGCGTTTGGTGCGCCACAGAATAGTCTCCCCGACGCAACAAACCGCGGCCGGCGTGAATCTGATCTAGAGCGCTCGACGAGTCCGTCAACAACCGCGGCTCCCGATCCGGAGCACGAGGCGGTCTCAATCGGGTTTCGATTGCTAGTGGGGTGCTGAACGTCAATCGGGGCGATCCCCGCTCGAAGCGTCTTGGATTCCGTATTCGTGAATGAGGCCGAGAACCTGACTTCTGACTGTGTCGCGCGCGTCGGGCTGGATGAAAAACATCAGCCGCTCGACCGCTTCCACAACTGCTTCCGGCAGATCCGAAACCGCATCGGTGAGTTCGCTGCCATGCTCGTACATATTGTCCGTCAGCTTCTTGTCGAGGTCGGAAAGGATGCCCATCATCCGCACTCCAGATCGGTGCTGTGTTGATCTCAGTTCGACAGCGTCACGGCCAGGTCACCCTCCCCTGTTGCTGCCAGCCATCGATCACTGTTGCCCCGGCATTTCCGTGTTTTCCCTGGGATTTTTCTGGACGCCGGCAGCCGGGGCGGTATCCGCCGGGGCATTGCCGCCCTGGTTCTGCTCCGGCGCGCGTTTCAGCGGCGAGGTCTGCCATCCCATGTCAACGTAGAAAAAGCCGACGACGAAACCGACAATGATGACCGCCGCTATCACCAGCGAGATTATTGCGTTGCGTCGCTCCATTTGCGGCTCCTTCCATCGCCGAACAGCCCATGACGGAAATAGTTCCACAGGCAAGCGCCCTCAGTGAGGACCGGGTCTGGCGCTTGCCGGCCTGGCCTCCAGCGGTGGGGCGATCCGGGATTGGCGGGATTGGATTGAACCAGCGACGTTCCCATCCCGGCAGCGGGGAACAATCAACGAGCGGCGAGGTTTGGTAGTCGCACTTGCGAGGTTCTGCCATGAAACCTGCCGTTACCGATCATGTCGAAATCAAGAAATACGACCACCCGACGGGCGGCTGGGGATCCCTGTCTTCCTTGATCCGTAAAGCCTATGGCGAAGGCCTTCTGATGTCTGGGATATGGAGCACTCTGCTCAAGCAGAACAAGGCAGACGGCTATATGTGCGTTTCATGCTCATGGGCCAAGCCGGCAGAGCCGCGGCCTTTCGAGTTTTGCGAAAATGGCGCCAAGGCCACGCTGT
Source organism: Mesorhizobium sp. M7A.F.Ca.US.002.01.1.1 (assembly GCF_004022955.1). NCBI lineage: Bacteria > Pseudomonadati > Pseudomonadota > Alphaproteobacteria > Hyphomicrobiales > Phyllobacteriaceae > Mesorhizobium > Mesorhizobium sp. M7A.F.Ca.US.002.01.1.1. Next base: position 1,455 of record NZ_RZQE01000062.1, read on the forward strand.
GGGATCAGACGAAGCTGCGCTGCGGCCCCGATTTCTTTGCACGACATTCCGTCACCGAACTGCTCGATTGGCCGGATTGCGAGCTGGAAAAGCAGGGCCGACTGACCGATCCGTTGCGCTACAATGCCGTCACCGACCGCTACGAGCCGGTGTCCTGGAATGAAGCCTTCGCCGAGATCGGCATGGAACTTCGGCGCCTCGATCCGAAATCGGTGGTTTTCTATACGTCCGGCCGGGCCTCTTTGGAGGCTTCCTTCATGTATCAGCTGTTCGCGCGCATCTACGGTTCGTCGAACCTGCCCGATTCTTCCAACATGTGTCACGAATCGACCTCGGTCGGGCTTCCCAGATCAATCGGCTCGCCGGTTGGAACCGTACAACTCGAAGACTTTTCGCAATGCGACATGATGTTCTTCTTCGGCCACAACACCGGGGTGACGGCGCCGCGGCTGTTGCACCCGCTGCAGGAGGCCCGTGAACGCAATGTGCCGGTGTTCACCTTCAACCCCTTGCCGGAGCGAGGGCTCAAGCGCTTCAAGAACCCGCAGAATCCCGTTGACATGCTGTCGCCGGGGCCCGGCACGAAAATGTCCAGCGACTTCTTCCAGGTCCGCGGCGGCGGCGATATCGCCGCCATGACCGGCATCGCCAAGGCTGTGCTCGCGCTCGACGATGCGGCCCGCGAGCAGGGAAGCTCGCGTATCCTCGATATCGGGTTTATCGCGGAACATACGCATGGTTTCGCCGAATTCGAGGCCTATCTGCGCGCTGCCGCGTGGGATGACATCGTCGCCCGGTCGGGCATTGCGCGACCGGATCTGGAGCATGTCGCCGAAGTCTACAGCCGGTCCAATGCGGTGATCGGCAACTATGGCATGGGTCTGACACAGCACAGGCATGGCACCGAAAACGTGCAGATGTTGTGCAATCTGCTGCTGATGCGGGGCAATATGGGAAAACCCGGCGCCGGCATTTCGCCCCTGCGGGGTCATTCCAACGTCCAGGGCCAGCGCACCGTCGGCATATCCGAAAAACCTGAACTCGTTCCGCTCGACAAATTCGCCGAGTTCTATGCATTCGAGCCCCCGCGCGAGAAGGGCCTCGATACGGTCGAGACTTGCGAAGGCGTCATCGCCGGCTCGGTGAAAGGCTTTGTCGGCCTGGGTGGTAATTTCGTCCGCGCCGTGCCCGAAACCGGCCTCGTTGAGAAAGCCTGGCGCAGACTTGGCCTGCATGTCGAAATCGCGACCAAGCTCAACCGAAGTCATCTCCTGCCGGGGGCAGTAACCTATCTGTTGCCCTGCCTGTCCCGGTTAGAAAGAGATCGCCAGGCAAGCGGCGATCAGACCGTTTCCATGGAGGATTCGACCGCCTGCATCCATGGGTCCTTTGGATCGCGCCCGCCGGTTTCGCCAAACCTGCTTTCGGAACCGAAGATCGTCGCGGAGCTGGCCAAGGCCACCGTGCCAGACATGAGTTCGATCCCTTGGGATAAGTGGATTGCCGACTATTCTCGCATCCGTGATGAGATCGAGCGCTGCTTTCCACAGCATTTCCGCCAGTTCAACAAGCGGTTCCTGACACCCGGAGGCTTCCATCGCGACATCAAGGCATCGAAGCGAATTTGGGAAACGCCGAACAAGAAGGCCAATTTCAAGCCGCCCACCACGCTGGAGACAGATCCCGATATCGATGTCTCGGGCCAAAAGGTGCTGACGCTGATCACAGTGCGATCCAACGACCAGTTCAACACGACCGTCTACGGTTATGATGACAGGTTGCGCGGCATCCACGGTACACGCATGGTGTTGCTGATGAATGAGGCCGACATCCAGCGGTTCGGACTGACCGCGGGGCAGCAGATCGATCTCGAAACGCATGCCGATGACGGTGTGGAGCGGCGTGTGCGCGGCCTTCGTGTGACACCCTATTCCGTGCCGCAAGGCAACTGCGCCGGCTATTATCCGGAACTCAATCCCCTGGTGCCCCTATGGCATCGCGCCAAGGAGGCCCACGTTCCGGCCGTCAAGTCCGTTCCCGTAAGAATTGTTTGCTGAGGCCGGAGGCCTCGGTCCCGGCCGGAGAGACGTGTCCGGCGACCCCGCCGTTGGGCACAGAAGCGGCCGTAGCCGCCACTTGGCCTAGCCGCCACTTGGCCTAGCCGCCACTTGGCTTTGGAGATGCCGGCTGGGTTGGCTGCGTGCCTTGCTGCTCGCCGCCGGTGCTGGTCTGCGGTGTCGGGTTGGTGTCGGTCGTGGGATTCTTGTCGACCGGTTGGCTGTTCGTAGTATCCGTCTTGGACTTGGCTGGATCGGCATTATCGTTGCACCCCGCCAAGGCGAGCAATGCCGCCGACATCAATAGCACTGCTCTCATGCTGACTTCTCCTGGAGTTCGGGCGAAGCCGTCTGCCAATGACCTATTCGGTCGAACCGCACCGAAAGCCCTTGCTTGACGGCGCTTCTGGCCAGCAGATGGTCCAGTTCGGCATCTTCAATCGGACTTCGTACGACCTGGCGGATGGCTTTGCAGGCAAGTTCCGTCGAGACGAAATCATATCTCCTGCTCCTGGCTACAACATATTGTTCGACCAGCATTTTTACGCGCCTGAGCGCGATTTCTTCGGCGAATTGCATTTTGTTCCTCCTGCACGCCGAACTGCCGAACCGGTACGTTGTTCCCACCCCGGTCCAAAAACATGATCGTCGAGATGATTAAAGGCTCGCGCTTTCCAACAGAAAGCGCGAGCGGATCAGGCTGAGGGGGACCCGATCGTCCAGCATCAAACGAGGGGAGCGATGACGCTGCACGGCTACCGAACTCGCACGGACTTGAGTTGTTCCACTTCGCGGTCCCTGAGGTGTTCACAGTCGAATGAACCCTAAATCGGGCGGGCCGGAGTCACCGGATCGATCGAGGCCAGCACTGCCTGAAATCACGAAGAATGCGTGTCGGGACGAAGCGATGCCAGGTCGGCCAGGGTGTTGAGAAGGGCAGCGTCGCCTGCCGGCTTCGGCACGAATTTGCAGTTTCGGAAGGGTTTGGGAACGTCACGGGGCCCAAATCCGGTCATGAAGGCGAAGGGGATACCGCGAGCCAACAGTGTTTCGGCCACGGGCAGACTTGTTTCACCGTTCAATTGAATGTCCAGCAGCGCCACGTCGACTTTGCCTGCATCGATAAGTTGACGAGCCGCGGCGACCGACGAGACCGGGCCGATCACGGGATAACCCGCCGCACGCAGGCGAGACGCGACGTCTTCGGCGATCAGCCATTCGTCCTCGACCACCAGAACGCGCGGCCTGTCGTCGCTCACGGCGCCTCCTTGTGGTTTGCCGGAAACGCGATCTGGACGCTGAGGCCGTCCTTGTGGAACGCGGTCTCGACATGGCCGCCCAGCCTGTAATCAATTTCACCCTGCAACAAGGTCAGCCCAAAGCCATTGTCTAACGGCGCCTTGACAGGAGGGCCGTCCTTTTCTCGCCAGCCAAATGTGAAACTGTCATCGTCGATCGACCATTGCACACTGACCTTGCCGTCGGTTTTTGACAAAGCGCCATACTTGGCCGCGTTGGTGGCCAGTTCATGGATGGCCATACTCAGGGAAAGCCCCTGTTGCGGACCTAGTTTGACATCCTTGCCATCGAGTTCGATCCGCTCGATGCCGAATGGTTCGAGCTCCTGCTGGAGCATTTCCCTGACCGAGGCTTCCTTCCATCTCTCCCGGGTCAGCAGGCCGTAGGCCCGCGACATGGCATGCAGGCGGCCGATCAGCGCATCCGCGAACTCCTCCTTCGTATCAGAACTTTCCCGCGTGCGGCTTGCAATGCTGGCGATCACCGCAAGCATGTTCTTGACCCTATGGTTGAGTTCCGAGATGAGCACCTGCTGATGCTCTTCCGCCTGTGCCAGAGTGGTGACATCGACAAGTGTCACCACCACGCCCTGGATCCTGTTGCCCTTGTCGCGATAGGGATTGATGCGGACCATGTGGAACAGGCCCCTGGCATCGCGTGCCAGATGGTGATTCAGGATCTCGCCTGTCTCAAAGACCTTGTCGATGTGCTGCTTCAACTCGGGGTAGTCGAGCTGGCTAGACAGATCCGTCAGCGGCCGGCCGACATCGGAGGGACGCAGGCTGAAGAAGGATGACGCCGCCGGCGTGAAGGTACGGACCACAAGGCTGCGGTCGAGGAAAATGGTCGCGATGTCGGTGCTTTCGAACAGGTTGCGCAGATCGCCGTTGGCGTGGTCGAGCTCCTCTATCTTGGCCGTCAACTCGGCGTTGATCGTGTTGAGCTCCTCGTTGAGCGACTGCATCTCCTCCTTCGAGGCTTCGAGTTCCTCGTTGGTGGACTGCGCCTCCTCATTGACGGAGACGAGTTCCTCGTTCGACGATTTGACCTCCTCCAGCGCGGTCTCGTATTCCTCGATCGTCGATTGCAGGCGCTCCCTGGTGTCGCGCAGCTCCCGCTCGAGATCGGCGGTGCTGTCACTGTCACGGCCGCCGCCGTCTTCCTCTGAGCGGGCCTGGGTCGGCCCCGACGGTTCGAACAGGACGAGATAAAGCGGCTCGCCATTGCCACGTTCGGTGAGCGGTTCGATCGTGAGCTTGATCGGCTGGACCCGTTCGTCGTCTTCCTCTACGATGAGGTTTTCCCGCACCACTGTGCGGCGCGTCGTCGTCGCTTCCCGCAACGCGGCGCGGAGGTCCAGTCGCAGCCCACGCCTAGCCATCGTCAGCAACTGCCGGCTGGGAATCCCTTGCGGCGCTTCGAGATATCTGCCGGTCCTGGCCGAATAATAGACGACATCGCCCTCGGCGTTGACCAGGACATGCGGCGGAGCGAAGCGCTCCAGCACCTGCGCCTCGACAGCCTGGCGCAGCGGATAACCGGCGGCTCCCTTCCTTAAGCCGGCGCTTTCAGAGGGAAAGACGCCGGAACGGCTCTCACCGATCAAGGCGGGCAGCCTGATATGCGGCGAGGCATGCTCGCGCGCCTGGAAGAGACGATGTTTCTTGTCGACAGTGGCAAACAGATTGTCGTGCTGCCCAACGCTTTCGGAGGTGCCGAGGAACAGGTAACCGCCGGGCTTCAATGCATAGTGAAAGACAGGGATGACACGGCTCTGGATGCTCGGGCCGAAATAGATCAGCAGATTGCGGCAGGAGACCAGATCCATGCGCGAGAAAGGCGGATCGCGAATGACGCTGTGCGGCGAGAAGATGCACAGTTCCCGTATCTCGTTGCTAATGACATAGCTCTCTCCGTCGCCGTTGAAGAACCGCTGTCGGCGTTCGGGTGAAAGCCCTTGCAGCAGGGCTTCGGGATAGCGTGCCGCCCGGGCCACCGCCAGCGCAGGCTCGTCTATGTCGGTGGCAAATATCTGGACGCGCGGAACGACCGTAAGCGTCTCCATGTGTTCGCGCAGCAGGATGCCGATGGAGAACACCTCCTCGCCCGTGGCGCATCCGGGAACCCAGACCCTGACGGTGTCGCTGGCGGTCTTGCCTTCGAACAACTGCGGTATGATCTTTCGCTCGAGCAACTCGAAGGCATCGGGGTCGCGAAAGAAGTTGGTGACATTGATCAGCAGATCGCGAAAAAGGTTCATCACCTCGCGAGCATCTTTCTTCAGCCAGTCTATATAGGCGCTGATGGAATGGACCTGGGCGATCTGCATGCGTCGCTTCACGCGGCGCAGAAATGTCTTGGTCTTGTAGCCCGAGAAGTCGTGGCCGGAGTGGCTGCGCAGAATGGCGTATATCTGTTCTCGCACCTTATCGATGTCGGCCGTATGGTCGCCATCTTCTTCCGCCAGCCCTTCCAGCGTGTCGAAGCCGCGGGCGAAAGCCTCCAGCTTCGCCCCGATCTCCTCGGCGGGCACAGCGACGTCGACGAGCCCGCTGGCAATAGCGCTCTGTGGCATGTCGGGATTGCGCGGCCCGTAGCCGTCGTGCGCTTGCGCGACAGTGAGGCCACCCCGCTCCTTGATCGCCTTGGCGCCCAGCGTTCCATCGGAATCACCGCCCGACAGAATGACGCCCACGGCATATTCGCCCTGGTCTTCAGCGAGCGCACTAAAGAAGATGTCGACGGGTTTGCGCTCTTGGGTAAGCCCGTTGGGCCGCCGCAGGCGCAGCACACCGTTGGCGATCGCCAGAGTGACGTTTTGTGGCATCACGTAGACGTGGTCAGGTACAACAGCTATGCCATCCTCGGCCACAACGACAGGCATCTCGGTGTAGCGGCTGACAACTTCATGCAACAGACTTTCTCGCTTCGGGCTGAGATGCGTGATGATGATGAACGCCATGCCGGGCTGGCTGGTAACGCCTTTGAACAAGCCTTCCATCGCGGGAATGCCACCCGCGGACGCGCCGATGCCAACGATGGGAAATCTAGTCGATCGGGCAGTCACGGCATGTCCCCCTTTCGCCGACCCGACATGAAGTCTCCTCAAGGCCGGATCGAACAGGACATAACCATATAGCGCGCAAGACGTATGGAACAAGACGTCAGGGATGACGTTGAACCCGATATCAATGGTGGTTCAATGACGAAACGCTCTGCTGACATAAAACTCCGAGCGCCAGTGGTGTCAGGGGCGCCTGGATCGCTAGCAGGTTCCGATGCGGGGCCCGTCCCGAATCGCATGCTGATGCTTGCGAAGCGGTTGCAGGCGGCCCTGGATGACAGAATTCGGAAAGCAAATCCTCTGCATTCTAACCTCCGTTGCAAGAAAGGATGACGACGTGCGCGACCTGCGGGGGCTGCATATTCTGATAGTCGAAGACGAGTGGACGATGGCGGGAGATCTTGCGCGGTTTTTCAGCAATATGGGCGCCATCATTCTCGGGCCCGCCGCAACCGTCGAACAGGCATCCAAACATACCGAAACGGCCGAAGCTGCAATCCTCGATGTCAATCTCAATGGCCGACGCGTGTTTCCAATCGCTGATGAGTTGATGCGCCGGGGTGTCCCCTTCGTGTTCTTCAGTGGCGATGACGACATCGCCATTCCCGACCATCTCCGCTACGCCAGCAATCTGCGGAAATCCTCGGGCAGCCAGGCGGTGTTCAACGCACTCTTTCCCCCGCAGGCACCGGGGCGGGCGACCCCCGGACCGGACCCGTCCGACGACGTCTTCGCGCTTTTGCCCAAACTGCGACTTGCGGCGCGCCTTTTGCTGGGAGACGTCGACGCATCGGATCGGCTCGTCGAGAGGACGCTCGAGCAAGCGATCCGGGATGTCGACCGCAGACAGCCTGGTCAATCCACTGAAAACTGGCTCAACGGCATCATGCGAGAGATGGCGAAAACCCGCGGCGCAAACCTGATGCATTAATTTTACCCTCCCTCTCAGGCTGAAGTGCTAAGCCGCGGGGCCGTCATTGTTGACCACATCTCGACAACTGGGCCGTACAGATCAGCCGCTTGGCTTGTCTCATCAGTCCTTCTGATCGCGCTCGACGAATTTGTTGAAACGGCTGGCTTTCCCCTCCCCGGTCTTGGCCTGATACAGAAAGGCCAGATCGTTCTCGTCGAATATCCGGAAGAACTCGTCCCATTCGATGGGCTCGAATGCTTCCTCAGGCTCACCGAAGTCGATCCGCAGGATGCCGCCCTCGCCTTTTGTGCGCACCACTGCCGGCCGGCCGTCCCGCTCCTCGGCCCACTTGCGAATTTCGTCGTGGTCGGTGGTCGTTTGCGACTGAGACATTGAAATCTCCTTTGATCGGCGTTGCTCCATGGGACACGCGGGCTGTCGGGCGTCCTAACAGCACAAGGGCGTCAATGTTCCAGCACCGCGCCGTGATCGCGATGCCGGCTCCCAACGAAGTCCGCCAAAGGAACTTTGTTGAAGCAAGGGAACAAACCTTTTGCCGAAAAGTTCGGGGCGCCGAGGTTACTGGTCTGAGGAGTCGTCGTGAAACGCATATTGGTTACAGGAGGCTGCGGCTTCATCGGCCGGCATGTCGCACAGGAACTCGTCGAGCAGGATTATTCGGTTCGCATCCTCGATGCGCTGCTGGAGCAGGTGCATGCGGGCGAAGCCGTCGCGCTTCCCGCCGGGACCGAACTGATCAAGGGTGATGTCCGAGACCGGGAGGCGGTCGCCGGTGCGCTGGAAGGTGTTGACGCGGTCATTCATCTGGCGGCGGAAGTCGGTGTCGGACAATCGATGTACGAGATCGCGCGCTATGTCGGCGCCAATGATCTCGGCACCGCAACGCTACTTGAAGCACTGATCAAGCACCCGGTCGAACGGATCGTCGTCGCCTCGTCGATGAGCGTCTATGGCGAAGGGCTCTATGCAACGCCAGACGGCCGGCGCATCGACAATGCCCGGCGCAAGGCGAGCGACATCAAAAGCGGGCAATGGAATCCGCTGTCGCCAGAGGGAGCCCCCCTCTCGCCGCTGCCAACGGACGAAGAAAAGCCGGTCGATCTCGCCTCAATCTATGCGCTGACAAAATACGCACAAGAACGCGCTGTGCTGATCTTCGGCGAAGCCTATGGCATCGATGCTGTCGCGTTGCGCCTGTTCAATGTCTTCGGCGCCGGCCAGGCATTGTCGAACCCCTATACCGGCGTGCTGGCCAACTTCGCTTCGCGTCTCGCCAACGGCCAACGGCCAATGATCTTCGAGGATGGCGAACAGAAGCGCGATTTCGTCCATGTGCATGACGTCGCCCGCGCCTTTCGCCTTGCACTGCAGCAACGCCAGGCAAAGGGTCATGTCATCAACATCGGCAGCGGCCGAGCCTACGCGATCAGCGAAGTCGCACGATTGCTGGCCGAGGCCATGGGGACACCGAACCGCTCGCCCGAACTGCTCGGCAAAGCGCGCTCCGGCGATATCCGCAACTGCTTCGCCGATATTTCCAAGGCCCGTGAGCTGCTCGGTTTCGAGCCGGTGCGGCAACTGGAGAATTCGCTCGGCGATTTCGTTTCCTGGGTGCGTAACACGTCCGCCGTCGACCGCGGCGCCGACATGAAACGCGAGCTCGAAGAACGCGGGCTGGTGTCATGAACACACGCAATCGACGCGACGCGCCGGTCGCCATCGTCGGCGGCAGCGGCTTCATAGGATCGAACCTCGCCGACAGCCTGTTGTCGGATGGCGAACCGGTGCTGGTGATCGACAATCTCAGCCGTCCGGGCGTCCAGCAGAACCTTGAATGGCTGGCACAAAAACACGCCAGTCGCCTCACGGTGGAGACCATCGACGTGCGGGACGCCAACGCCTTGGCGCCGGCTCTGACGGGTTCAAAGGCAATTTTCCATCTGGCCGCGCAAACCGCCGTCACCACAAGCCTGGTCCAGCCGGGCGAGGATTTCGACATCAACCTTCGCGGAACATTCAACGTACTGGAGGCGGCGCGACTGAGCGGTGAGCGTATTCCTGTTGTCTTCGCCAGCACCAACAAGGTCTATGGCAGCCTGCCCGACGTCGCGGTCCGCGAGGACGGCGACCGCTATGTGCCTTGCGACAGCGTCATCCAGGCGAACGGCATCGATGAGGCTCGGGGCCTGGACTTCTGCACGCCCTACGGTTGCTCCAAGGGCGCGGCGGACCAGTATGTGCTCGACTACGCCAAATCCTACGGCATGCCGACGGCGGTGCTGCGGATGAGCTGCATCTATGGACCGCGCCAGTTCGGAACCGAGGACCAGGGCTGGGTCGCGCACTTCCTGCTCAGCGCGCTGACGGGACGCCCCATCACCATTTACGGTGACGGCAGGCAAGTGCGCGATATCCTGCATGTTTCCGATGCCGTCGCCGCCTACAGGGCCGTACTCGACCACATCGAGACGACCAAAGGCCAGGCATTCAATCTTGGCGGCGGCCCGGAAAATGCGCTCAGCCTGCGCACGCTGTTGAGCGAGATCCGTGGCCTGACCGGCCATGAGCTTTCAATCCGCCATGATGGCGAACGCACCGGCGACCAGCCCTTCTTCGTCGCCGACACCCGCAAGATCAAAACCGCGCTTGGCTGGATGGCCCAGGTTTCATGGCGCGAAGGCGTCCGCGACCTAGCCGACTGGCTGCAGCGCCACCGGCTCGAGCCTCACCCCGAAGCCGTGAGGTACGTCGCATGAAAATCGCTCTGGTAAACCCATTCTGGACCTACGACGACAGCATCTATTTCGGCTGCCGCCAACCACATCTGCCGCTGGAACTCGGCTATTCGAAGGCCCTGCTCGAAGCCGCCGGACATGAGGTGCTGATGCTGGATGGTCAGTTGCAGAAGCTCGACAATTCCGGTCTTTGCGAGCGGGTGGCCGATTTCGCCCCGGCAATGACTGTCGTCAGTACCGCGCCGACCTATCTGTTCTGGCGCTGCGCACCGCCGGAATTGCGCGTGCCGGCCGATTTCCTCAACCTTCTCGCCGGGCGCGGTGGACGCACGGTCGCCGTCGGGCCGCACGGCTCGGCCACGCCGGCGCCAACCTTGCGCAAGCTCGGCGTCGACATCGTCGTGCGCGGCGAATGCGAAGAAGTCGTCGAGCAACTTGCCCGGCGCGACGATTGGAGCGCAGTGCCCTCAACCGCTTATCTGCGGGATGCCAGGGTGGTTTCGAACGGCGGCGTCCACGCCAGCTCGTTTGTCGATCATCCACCCCTCGAATGGCCTGCGGACTGGATCGCAGCCCATTCGCACCACCATCACAGGTTCGATGACAATCAGGTCGGGTTCGGCGCGGAAGTCGAGGCATCGCGCGGCTGTCCCTACAATTGCAGCTTCTGCGCCAAGATCGATTTCCGTGATGCCTATCGCCGTCGAAACCACGAAGCGGTGGTCGCGGAGATCGATCGGCTGATTGCCCAAGGTGTCGGCTACATCTACTTCATCGACGAAATCTTCCTGCCGCAAAAAGCGTTGCTGGAAGCCTTGGTCGATCGCAATGTGAAATTCGGCGTGCAGACCCGCATCGATCTGTGGAAGCCCGAGCTGCTGGAATTGCTGGGCGCCGCAGGCTGCGTCTCCATTGAAGCAGGGCTCGAAAGCCTGACGGTTGAAGGCCGGGCGATGCTGGCCAAGCGCTGCCGGCTGGGCACCGAGGAACTTGCCGCGCTGCTCGTCGATGCTAGACGTCACGTTCCATTCGTTCAAGCCAATCTGATCGGCGTGGTCGAGGATGATCCCGCCCTGGTCGAGCACTGGCGAACCCACCTGATCGACCACGGCGTATGGGCCAATGAACCTGTTCCGCTTTATCCGTATCCGAGTTCGCCCAGCTATCGCGAGCTTTGGGGCGAACCCGACGACCTTGCCTGGGAGCGCGCCCATGATCACTATCTCGCATCCTTCCAGAAATTCAGTGACATCCAGGAGAAGCGGCCCCGGCCGCTGGCGGAACTGGAGGCGACATGTTGCGAACACTGACGCCGCGCTCGCGGCGCATCCTGATGACCGTCGATGCCGTGGGCGGCGTATGGCGCTATGCGCTTGATCTGGCACGGGAACTTGTGAATGGCGGCGACAGTGTGGTGCTTGCCGGGCTCGGTCCCCAGCCGACGAGGCAGCAGGCTGCGGAGGCAGAGACTTTCACCACGCTGATCTGGTTGAACACGCCGCCGGATTGGATGACCCACAACGGCGGCGACCTGGATGCGCTACCGCTAGAATTGCTTGCGCCCATGCGCGACCACGCCATCGACCTAGTCCATTTCAACGCGCCGACGCAGGCGGCGGGATTCGATGCGCCGTGCCCAGCCGTGGCGGTCTCCCATTCCTGCGTGACGACATGGTTCCACGCCGTCAGGAAACAGGCAGTGGATGGCGCATGGGCCTGGCAGAAGGAGCGCAACAGGCGTGGCTTCAATCGGGCCGACGCAGTCATCGTGCCGAGCCGCAGCCACGCCGACATGCTTGAGACCTGCTACGGCCCGATCGCGCGTCTGAGTGTCGTCGGAAATAGTGCCAGTCCGGTGCCGAAGGCCGAAAAGCGCCAACCGCTCGTCTTCGCCGCTGCCCGCTGGTGGGACGAGGGGAAGAATGCGGCGGTGATCGACCAGGCCGCGTCGCTGACGCAATGGCCCGTCTTTGCCGCCGGTTCGATGCACGGTCCGAACGGCGGGCGTACCAGCTTCAGCTATGCTGTTCCTCTGGGAGCACTGCCGTCTCACGAGGTGCGGTCCTTGATGGCGCGCGCCGGCATTTTCGTGTCGCCGTCGATCTATGAGCCATTCGGTCTGGCCGCGCTGGAAGCTGCCATGTCGGCGACGCCCCTGGTGCTTTCCGACATCGCAACCTATCGCGAACTATGGGACGGGGCCGCGATGTTCTTTGACGCGCGCAATCCGCACGACCTCGCTGCCGGCCTCAATCGTCTTTCCAGCGATGCCGAACTCAGGCGAGAGCTCGGCCAGGCAGCGATGCGACGGAGCCGCCGGTTTACACTGGCCAGGCAAGCGGCAGCCATGCGAGGCGTCTACGACAAGGCGGCCCTGGCTATGGCGGGGCGTTGACCATGCGCTTTTTGTTCTACACCCACTCGGTCGTATCCGACTGGAACCACGGCAATGCCCATTTCCTGCGCGGTATCATGCGGGATCTGATCGCGCGCCAGCACCAGGCAGTCGCGCTGGAGCCGTCCGACGGCTGGAGCCGTTCGAACCTGTTGGCCGAGAAGGGATCCTTCGCCATCGAACGCTTCCGCAAGGATTTCCCAGAGTTGATGCCGGTGACCTACAATGCCGGGTTCGATCACGAGGCCTGGATCGCCGAGGCCGACGTTGTGATCGTTCATGAGTGGACGGATCCGGAGCTTGTCGCACGCATCGGCCGTGCCCGGGCCGCTGGCGGCAACTTCATCCTTCTGTTTCATGACACCCATCACCGGGCCATATCGGCGACCGAGGCAATCTCGGCGCTACGGTTGGAGCACTATGACGGCGTCCTCGCCTTTGGCGAGACCTTGCGCGAGAGCTATCTGCGCGCCGGCTGGGGCAAGCGCGTCTTCACCTGGCATGAAGCCGCGGACGATCGCCTGTTCAAGCCGCACCCAGAGATCCATCCCATGTCCGATCTGGTCTGGATTGGAAACTGGGGCGACGATGAGCGGACTGCCGAACTCAAGGAATTTCTGATCGAGCCAGTACACGATCTCGGTCTCGAGGCCACTGTTCACGGCGTACGCTACCCCAAGCCCGCACTTGCGGACCTGGCCGCCGCCGGACTGCGCTATGATGGATGGATCGCCAATGCCGATGTGCCGAAGGCGTTCGCCGCGCATCGTGTCACCGTTCACATCCCACGGCGCCCCTATCGTGAGGGATTGCCTGGAATTCCGACGATCCGGATGTTCGAGGCGCTCGCCTGCGGCATTCCGCTGATTTCAGCACCCTGGTCCGATGTCGAGCAGCTGTTCAGGCCCGGCGTCGACTTCCTGTTTGCGGAGAACGGCTCTCAGATGCGGCAACACTTGCGGGCGGTATTGGCCGATGCGGATTTCGCGGCTTCCCTGGTGACTTCGGGCCTCGAGACCATTCGCTCCCGGCATACCTGCCAGCACCGCGTTGACGAGCTGTTCCGCGTGCTCACGGCATGCACGACCGAACATACCATCAACAACACCACCGCAAAGGAAGCCGCCGCATGAAGATGGCATTCTACGGATCGAGTCTTTTGTCGTCCTACTGGAACGGTGCCGCGACTTACTATCGCGGGTTGCTGAAGGCGCTTTCCCAATTGGGCTACGAAATCACCTTCTATGAACCCGACGTCTACGACCGGCAGAAGAATCGCGACATCGAGGCGCCTGACTGGTGCACTGTCGTCGTTTATGAAGCGACCCAGCACGCGCTGATGCAGGTCGCGGCACGTGCCGCCAGCGCCGACATCGTCGTCAAGGCGAGTGGCGTCGGTTTCGAGGACGAGGCGCTGCTGCGTGTCGTTCTCGACCACGCCCGCAGCGACGCGCTGGTGGTATTCTGGGACGTGGACGCTCCGGCAACCCTTGCCCAGTTGCGCGACGAACCGGACCATCCGCTCCATAGCGCCCTGCAAGAAATCGACCTTGTGCTGACCTATGGCGGCGGCGACCCCGTCGTATGGGCCTACCGTGCCATGGGGGCGAACGAATGCGTGCCGATCTACAATGCGCTCGATCCCCAAACACATTATCCGGTCACCAGCAATGCGCGTTTCGCTTGCGATCTGGCGTTCCTTGGCAACAGGCTGCCGGATCGTGAGGCACGGGTCGAAGCGTTTTTCCTCGATCCCGCATGCCAGCTGCCGAAACAGCGTTTTCTGCTCGGTGGATCGGGCTGGGGGGACAAGCCGCTTCCCGCCAATGTCGGCTGGCTCGGTCACGTCGGCACCCGCGATCACAATGCCTTCAACGTCACACCCAAGGCGGTTCTGAACATCAGCCGCGACAGCATGGCCGTAAACGGTTTTTCACCGGCCACGCGTGTCTTCGAGGCGGCCGGCGCCGGCGCCTGCCTCATCACCGATGCGTGGCTGGGCGTGGAACTGTTCCTGAAGCCAGGCGAGGAGATCCTGGTGGCGCGCGACGGCGGCGATGTCGCCGAGATCATGTGCTCGCTGACCTCCAGTCGGGCAAAGGCAATCGGCCAGGCCGCACTTTGCCGCGTGCTGGCCGATCACACCTACGCGTTGCGGGCGGACGTGGCCGATGCAGTCTTCAAACGTCACTTCGAGCAGGGGACCGTGGAGGCAGCGGAATGACCAAGCAATTGGACATAGTCTTTCTTGGCCTGTCGCTGTCCTCGTCCTGGGGAAACGGCCACGCCACGACGTTTCGAGGCCTGCTGAAAGGTCTGCACGAACTCGGCCACCGCGTGACCTTTCTGGAGCGCGAGGTGCCGTGGTACGCAAACCACCGCGATCTGCGCGATCCGGATTTCTGCGCCTTGCGCTACTACGAAACCACCGCGGAGTTACAACGCGACTACGCCCGGTGCCTGGAGCAGGCCGACATCGTCGTCATCGGCTCGTTCGTGCCGGAAGGGCGCGTGGTCATCGACATCGTCGCTTCACTTTGCAAAGGGCGCTTCTGCTTTTACGACATCGACACGCCGGTGACCGTGGCGCAGCTTTCAGCCGACGATTGCGATTATCTGAGCTGGCGGCAGATTCCTTACTTCGACGTCTACTTCTCGTTCACCGGCGGGCCGATGCTTGGCCGTCTGGTGGAGGACTTCGGCGCGCGCCGCGCCGAACCGCTCTACTGCTCGGTCGACCCGGAACGGCACCACCGGACCGGCGATCCGATCCGCTGGGATCTCGGCTATCTCGGCACCTACAGTGCCGACCGGCAGGCAACGCTGAACGCGCTGCTGCTCGAGCCCGCACGGCATATGCGGGACCGGCGTTTCGTCGTGGCCGGTTCGCAATACCCATCCGACATCATCTGGCCGGACAATGTCGAACGTATCGAACATCTGCCGCCCGCCGATCATGCCGCGTTCTACAACCGTCAGCGCTACACGCTGAACGTCACACGCAGTTCCATGATCGCCGCGGGATGGTCGCCCAGTGTGCGCCTGTTCGAAGCGGCTGCTTGCGGCACGCCCATCATCAGCGATCGCTGGCCAGGGCTCGACAGCTTCTTTCCTGCATCGGCGATCCACACCGCCGGGGAAACGGACGATGTCGTCGAGATCCTGTTCGGCGAGTCCGAGCGCACACGCCTCGCCATGGCCCGCCGGGCCCGCGAACGCGTCCTCGCATCCCACACCGGTGCGGCCAGGGCCCGCGAATTCGTGGCGGCGTTGACACAGCCAAGGGCGGCGGCCCTCGATTTCGACATCGGAAGCGCAGCATGACCAGCAGACAGGAGAAAACGGCGATGCGACAAACACGAAACGCGCGAAGGGCAAAGGCAGTGCTTGTTGCCGGCGGTGCGGGATTCCTCGGTTCGCATCTTTGCGAAGCATTGCTCCGCAACGGCTGGCGCGTGATCTGCGCCGACAATTTTCTGACTGGGCGCATGGAGAACATCATCTCGATCATGGACCATCCGGGTTTCCGGTTGATCGAGCAGGATATCTGCCGGCCATTGGATCTCGGCGAGCCCGTGGAGCGTATCTTCAACCTGGCATGCGCTGCCTCGCCGCCGCGTTACCAGGCCGACCCTATCCACACCACGCGAACCTGCGTGATTGGAACGCTCAACCTGCTTGAACTCGCTGTCCGATATGACGCGCGGCTGCTACAGGCCTCGACGAGCGAAGTGTATGGCGATCCGGAACAGCATCCCCAGAGGGAGGATTATGTCGGCCACGTGAACTGCACCGGTCCGCGCGCCTGCTACGACGAGGGCAAACGCACCGCCGAAACGCTTTGCTTCGACTATCTGAGAGCCGGCAAAGCCGACGTGCGCGTCGCGCGCATCTTCAACACCTACGGTCCGAGAATGGATCCGGCGGACGGCCGCATCGTCTCGAACCTGATCATGCAGGCGCTCGAGAAACGTCCCCTGACGATCTTCGGCGACGGCTTGCAGACGCGATCCTTCTGCTATGTCTCCGATCAGATCGATGGATTGAGGCGCCTGATGGATATCGATCCCAATCCAGGCAAGCCGGTCAATCTGGGCAATCCCGGAGAATTCACCATCGTGCGACTGGCTGCGTTGGTGAAGGCGATGACGGGTACCAAATCGGATCTGAGATTTCTACCGCTGCCGCAAGACGATCCTCGGCGCAGGCAGCCCGATATTTCGCGTGCAAAAGCGCTGCTCGGCTGGACGCCGAAGGTGCCCCTCAACGAAGGGCTCAAGCTGACGATCGATTATTTCGCAGCTCTCGAAGGCAGCCGCATCGGCGATCAGATGACGGGCTTTGCCAAAAGAGCGAGGCCCGCACCCGGAGGGCTGCAGAACCTTCCGGCGTGATGCGAGATGGCGCCGAACCTTTCCCGAGATCGTGCGGAACATCCGCCCAGGCTTGTGGTTTGGCAGGAGGACCCGATACGGAGGATCACCCTCATGCAACCCAAGCGCCCCTCGAGGGATATCGACCAGATGGCCGAACGCGAGACCGCTGCCTATCTGCGGCGCGCCTCGATTACCTATCTCGAGTGCTGCGTCAGCCTGATGATGACGCATCTGCAGCGCGAGGAAGTGGCCACTATTCTCGAGCAGGAAGCAGACATGCTGCGAAGGCTGGACTGATCGGAACGATCATATCCGGCATTCGTCCAGGAACCGTATCAGCGGCATCCTATATCGGTCTGCCATCTCGGCCAGCCTTGTTTTTTCCCCGCCGTTTTCGGATTGCGCAGCCGTGCTCCAGAGCCCGAGTTGGAATGCCAAATAGCATGGTTCGAAAAAGCCGATGTGGTCACGGTCGATGGGAAGTTCCATTCCTTCGACCAAGGTCCTCACATCGCTGTCGGACAGTCCATACTCGACGCGGGCGCCGGCAATGTCCCACTCAATCGGTTGGCAGCCGATCAAATCATGTGCCCGGCAGTGGTCAACAGCATCTGTCTTGAGCACCGTGCCATCTGCACGAACGAGAAACTCCCACGGTTGAAGCTTTCCGTCGATTTCAACGCGCTGCAGCACATGCGCGGAGGTCGGTTTCGAGAGCCAACCGCGCAACGTCGCTGCGCGTTTCTCGTCCAAGGCTTCCGACGCATTGGAAACAGCCATCTCCGCGAGAGCAAGCAATGATGCACCCGGTTCGCAAGTTCGAAGATTGAGCGCACGCCAGGTCAGGTAGTTTGTGAGCTCCGCGATCAGTCTTTCCCTGGGCAGCGGCGCCTGATCCATCGTGCTGCCGTCAATCCACCGTTCAACCAGAAAGCCATGGCAAAGCGCGACAACTTGCGATCCGAAGCCGGCTTCATGCAACATCGCCGCGGCTCGTTTCTTGCGCAGTCCGGTTTCGCCGAGGCCGGCGAATTTGACGAGCCAGCGGTCACGCCCGGCGGACGCCAGGAATTTACGCCGCTCGGTACCGCGTGGGCTCGGCGGCCAGCGTCCTTCGTCGGCATAGTGGGCGGCCCGCCACTCGCC
>NZ_RZQE01000630.1:0-2755 GCF_004022955.1 Mesorhizobium sp. M7A.F.Ca.US.002.01.1.1
AATAATGCCGGTGGCGTCATCACCACACAAAGGCCCGCCGCTGAACAGACAAGGCGGCGACGGGCCGCACCAGACCGCTTGGCTGTGCAGGGCAAGCTGCATACCGAACATCGATCTTTTCACAAGGGTTCCAGCGCCGTGGTTCGGACCGGAGGAGGCCGGTTCTGGTAGGCAGCGTCCAGGTCGCCGACAGGCACCACACGAACATCTATCCCAAAAATTGCGATCGCATCGGGAGGACTTCGAAGCTGTCGCCAACTTCGGGCACCGATGATGGGAAGCGACGCTGCGCGTGTCCGGCCAAGGTCGCTATAATGTCCAAGGTTGCGTCCCAACAAAAAAGCCCGCCACCTTTCGGCGGCGGGCAGTCTCACAGGGGGAAAACACACTGAACGGGAACAGTGCCCCCTTCGAAGCTTGTTGATGCGAGAATGTTCCAGCGCGTCCGCCAGAATAGTTGAAAGCTCACATGGGAGATCCATGCTCTATGGGATGCGATTTTCAAACTGGCCACACAAACTGGCTATGATCGCCTCTGGAACGACGTTCTCTGCCGTAAGGCGTTCCTTGAGAGCCCGCCTAGCTGCCCCTGGACCTGACTGTTTCAATCGCTCTTTGTCTGACGACGGTTCCCTCATGGGTCGTCTCTCCAGGCTCGGCTCCGTCCCCAACCATCTCCGCCAGCCGGCTGAGGAAGTCCACCAAAGCAGCTTGCGGCTCGTCGATTTCGCCGACGACGACCGAAATGCCCCAACGTCCAAGCACGGCCTCCTCCACAGGGTTTCGGCTGGTCATGAAGATGAACGACGGCGGGCGATCTTTCTCATAGCCGGACCGATGCCACGTCTGCCAGAGACGGTGCAGCAACAACCGAATGTTTGGGTCGGAAAGGCTATAGCCAATGAAGAGGATCGTGCTGCCGAGTGCATCCGAGCGAAAACGCACGTCCAGCGGAGAATTGAAGGAGAGGCGATCAAGGTAGTCCGTCTCGGTGAGGACGAGGGAAGAATCCTCGTCGAAATCACCATGGAATTTGACGATGTGGGTAACGCCCTGGCGGGCCTGCGCCACATCGCGTGCATTGGCCACTTTCACGTAGTCCCGACCGTATATTTCATAAGCCAGTTCCAGGTTACGGTCATAATTGGTTGTGTAGATGACAGGGAAATCGAGCTTCACGATGAGACGATGCAACTCGGATTTCTCGATCCGGTCCTTGGGGACAGACCAATTTCGGTCCATCCAACTGCGAAGTGGCCCGATGCTGCCATGCTTGATCCGATAGTACTCGGCCAGGGTTTGAAAACGATCGCGTCGCATGGAAAATTCGTCGTCGACACCGAGCTCCTTTGCCATTCGCTCTATCAGCTTCTCCCAAGAAGGGAGTCCAACACTGATCGACACCCCTGCCCCAACAAACAGAATTGCGCTGCGGTGGTGAATTGCGTTGGCGAGCGAATCCACAGGGTCATCGTTCATGGCCAAGGCTTTCGAGGCCACGCGCGCAGGCAGACCCTAAAGGCGCTTGTTGTTTCGGTTGCTGTCGATCTTGGAATGCAGCCAACCATCTGGAACCGCACGGCTCATGGCAGCCGCATTGTGGTTCGCTGCCCGCGACCGGCTCCTGTTTCTGCTTACCGGTCATGTGGATCCGGTTCTCCGCCAGCCACTTGCCGCGGCTTCGTTCCAGTCGCGCAATTGCTGAGAGCCTGCGTCGCTTCGGGCCAGGGAAGACGGCGAGAGGGTAGTTCATTGTCGTGACGGCGATGATTGTCATTGCGGCCTAAACACCCGTGGGCTGACATGTTCCTTGTGATCGAAAATATTCCATGTGGTGCCTTCGCCAGAGCTACGGGTTCAATGCGGGAATGGTCTCGCGTCCAGGGTCGCGGCCCGCCTCGCCGAAAGCGGTGGCATTGCAGTGTGCGTGACCGTCACGGTATGCGGTCACCGCCTCTCCCCGGAATTCGACCACCTCGTTGACCACGACGATTTCCTGCACCTGCCTGTCTTCCTCCCTTCACATCTGATCGTTGTAGGGCTGCTTGGTTATCCCGACTTGCCTGGCCAGCTCGGCAAACGGTGGCACACCCGCTTCGAACTGTTTGGTGTTAGCCAACCGCAAAAGCCGCAAAGGAAAACAGACTGCGTCCCGGTTGGCGGGCGACATGTCCTCGAAGAGGCGCTCATCAGCCGTGAACGAGGCCTCCGCGGTTTTCAAAGCCATATCGATATCATCAACCGAAAGAAGGCCCCTCCGGACCAAGGCGTTATTGACGGCAGCGACCGCCATAAGCAAACCTTCCAATTGCAGGTTGGCGACGTTCATGGGCCATTGTCCTTCATATCGTTGGGCGCCCGTCTATCGATAATCCTGCTCCGGAAGCCTTGTGGCGTGCGGCGATGGGATTGCCGGCTTGCTAGAGCGTTTCGGCTGCGCGGCCGCGCCGGAACTGGCATCTGGTAGCGCCATGGCTTGGATCTCCGCTGGGCTGCTGGACAACTCTCCACATGCCTCGAGGTTCCGGATCGCCATGGCAACCTCGCAAGCAGAGGCAAGGCTTCAGCCGGAGCCAACAGCGTGTCTGTCGGCGAGCCATGGGCGGGAAATCTCGCGGATCGAACCGGAATACCACCACCGAACTCAGGCTGAGAAGTAGCGTTCACCATAACCATGCCCCTTTGAGGGTGGTCGCGACAAAAACTCTTCCGGTTCGGGCCCCTTGAAGTCGTCACGGACCTCGTCACCAAAGCC
>NZ_RZQE01000631.1:0-2754 GCF_004022955.1 Mesorhizobium sp. M7A.F.Ca.US.002.01.1.1
CCCGACAAGCGCGTGCCGTTCGGTCGCGAGGAGGTGCAGCTGTCGTTTGCGCCGCTGGTCAAGCAGACGGCGCCGGCGGTGGTCAATGTCTATGCCTCGCAGACCGCCAAGGTGACATCGCCTTTCGACGGCGATCCGTTCTTCGAAGAATTCTTCGGCCGCTCGCAGCCGCGCGCGCAGTCTTCGCTGGGCTCCGGCGTGCTGGTCGATCCGACTGGCGTCGTGGTCACCAATTACCACGTCATCAAGGATGCCGACCGGGTCAAGGTGGCGACCGCTGATGGGCGTGAGTTCGACAGCAAGGTGCTGCTCAAGGACGAGACTCTCGACCTTGCCGTGCTCAAGATCACCTCGGACAAGCCGTTTCCGGTCATTGCCATCGGCGATTCCGACGCGCTCGAGGTCGGCGATCTGCTGCTGGCCATCGGCAACCCCTTCGGCGTCGGCCAGACCACCACCAGCGGCATCGTCTCGGCACTGGCCCGCAGCCATATCGGCGTCTCCGATTCCAGCTTCTTCATCCAGACCGACGCCGCCATCAATCCCGGCAATTCCGGCGGTGCGCTGATCAACATGGGCGGCCAGCTGGTCGGCATCAATACGGCCATCTACAGCCGCAGCGGCGGTTCGATCGGCATCGGCTTCGCCATTCCCTCGAACATGGTTCGCGCCTTTGCCGACGCGGCCAAGGCCGGGCTCGACTTCTTCGAGAGGCCCTATGTCGGCGCCGAGTTCGAAGCGGTGACGCCGCAGATCGCAGAATCGCTCGGCATGGAGAAGCCGACCGGTGCGCTGGTTTCGTCGGTCGAGGCGACCGGACCGGCCGCCAAGGCAGGGCTCAAGCCCGGCGACGTGGTGCTGCAGCTCAACGGCAAGCCGGTCGAGAGCATCGAAGCGCTGGACTACCGGATGGCGACGCTGTCGATCGGCACCACCGCCAATTTCGCGGTTCTGACCAAGGGCCAGCAGGCGGCGATGGATATCGCGCTGGAGCGTGCTCCGGAAGGCATGAAGGCTGCCGAGGTGACGCTGCATGGCCGCAGCCCCTTTTCGGGCGCCAAGGTCGCGGAGCTTTCGCCCCGGCTCGCGCAGCGGCTTGGCCTGCGCACGGACATCAAGGGCGTCACCGTGGTCGACATCAACCGCGATTCACCGGCCGCCGATTTCGGCTTCCAGCCGGGCGACATCGTGCGCGAGGTGAACGGCACCACCATCGATACCGCAGCGACCCTGGAGCTGGCGGCCAAGACGGATACGCGCTGGTGGCGCTTTACGGTCGAGCGCGGCGGGCAGATACTGCGTCAGGTGTTGCGTTATTAGGGCTGGGTTCCGTGCATTCGGGCTCATGCTCCAACGAAAAAGAAGTGCATGGCCGATCTGTTCAGCGTCGATGAACCGGAAAAGAAGCCGCCTGGGCGGCCGCTGGCCGACAGGTTGCGGCCGAGGAACCTTGGCGAGGTCGTCGGCCAGGAGCATCTGACCGGGCCTGACGGCGCGCTGACCCGGTTGATCGGTTCCGGCTCGCTCGGCTCGATGATTTTCTGGGGGCCGCCCGGCACCGGCAAGACCACCGTGGCGCGGTTGCTCGCCGGTGAAACGAGTCTCGCCTTCGAGCAGATATCGGCTGTCTTTTCCGGCGTCGCCGACCTGAAAAAGGTGTTCGAATCAGCCAAATTGCGCCGTGCCAATGGCCGCCAGACCTTGTTGTTCGTCGACGAGATCCATCGCTTCAACCGCGCGCAGCAGGACAGTTTCCTCCCGGTCATGGAGGACGGGACAGTCGTGCTGGTTGGCGCCACGACCGAAAACCCGTCCTTCGAACTGAATGCCGCTTTGTTGTCACGCGCGCGCGTTCTGGTCTTCCATTCGCTTGGCGAGGAGAGCATCTCCAAGCTGATGGCGCGGGCGGAGGAGACCGAGGGCAGGGCGCTGCCGCTCGACGACGAGGCGCGGGCCATGCTCATCCGCATGAGCGATGGCGACGGCCGCGCCTCTCTTACCCTGGCAGAGGAAGTCTGGCGAGCAGCCAAGCCCGGCGAGGTCTTCGATCCCGAGGGTCTGCAGCGCATCGTCCAGCGCCGCGCGCCAATCTACGACAAGGGCCAGGACGGCCATTACAATCTGATCTCGGCGCTGCACAAATCGGTACGCGGTTCAGATCCTGACGCGGCTCTCTACTATCTCGCACGCATGTTCGATGCCGGCGAGGATCCGCTCTATCTAGGCCGCCGGCTGGTGCGCATGGCCATGGAAGACATCGGCCTTGCCGACCCGCAGGCGCTTGTCGTCGCCAATGCCGCCAAGGATGCCTACGACTATCTCGGCTCGCCCGAAGGCGAACTCGCCTTTGCCGAGGCCACCGTCTATCTCGCCACCGCGCCCAAATCCAACGCCGTCTACAACGCTTTCAAGGCCGCCACGCGGGCCGCCAAGGAACACGGCTCGCTGCTGCCGCCCAAGCACATCCTCAACGCGCCGACCAAGCTGATGAAAGAGGAGGATTACGGCGCGGGCTACCGCTACGACCATGACGAGCCGGATGCCTTTTCGGGGCAGGATTATTTTCCGGAGAAGATGGGTCGCCAGACCTTCTATGATCCGCCCGAGCGCGGCTTCGAGCGCGATATCAGGAAGCGGCTCGATTATTGGGCAAAGCTGCGCAAAGAGCGGGAATAGCCGGGTTGCGTGAGGCTATTGACCAGATCCGCCAGGCAGCCAGCCGGCCGCGGTAGCAGGGCCGTTGTGTGGTAACCC
>NZ_RZQE01000632.1:0-2752 GCF_004022955.1 Mesorhizobium sp. M7A.F.Ca.US.002.01.1.1
GCCCTTGACGATGCCGGAAGGATCAAGCGAACCGTCGGGCTTACGAATGTCGAAGTAGCCGTCCGTCTCGGTTTTCGTCTGTTCGGCAATGGCCAGCACGTCCATCATCTCGCCGCTCCACTCGACGACGGGAACGTCGCCGCGGTTGATGGCCGTTATCTCGCTGTCGGCCCGGTATGTGCTGAAGCGCCGGTCGATGTGTTCGAAATAGCCGAAGACCGTGTCGATCAACTCAGCGGCCGACGTACCGCCGATGTCGACTGAAATGGGCATGCCCATCAAAATTCGCGTTTCGCGCATGGATCTACGACGACGCCTTCTTCAGCGCGCCCCGCAGCGATTGGATGAAGGCCCTGCTGGTTAACGTCGCGCCAGAAATAATGTCTACATTTGCGCTTTGGGCGGTGATCGCTTCGTCGCGCAGCATGGGCAGTGCCTGCCTGTTGATGCTGACGGAGGTGCGGCGATCAGAGGGATATTTCAGCACTTTCAGCGCTGTAAGCTGCCCGCCTTGTACGAGGGCCTGAATCTGGATGATGCCGTAATAGGCGTCGGCCGTGGGGCCGGTGTAGACGCCATCGGCATAACCATGCGCCGCGAGCTTCATGCCCACCCGGACGACACGTGCTGGTGCATCCGGATATGCTGGCCTCGGCTGCGGGACTGGTATGTAAACGGCCGGAGTTACGGCGAATGAAGGTGCTGTTGACGAAGGATCGATGACAGCCTGCGCCACTGGCTGTGCCGGTGGCGTTGGCAACGGTTGCGGTGCCACCGTAACCACTGTCTGCTTGACTGGATCATTTGATCGTTCGGCGTGCGCTGCTATGCCAGCGGTCGTTTCCCGGGCAATCGGGAACCTTGTTCTGAGCCGGGGATCGAGGGGCGGCGGGGAGATTAGGAGCGCCGGCAAAGCCGCAGCGGATGCCGGCGCTTTTGGCTGCACGGAAGGCGCATCTGCCGCGTCGCTCGGCAGCGCTTCGCCGAGTAAATCGTTTGCCGGGTTCTTGCTGGCCTGATCCCAGACATAAGCGCCCGAGGCTGCGATCACGAAAAGTGACAAGGCAATCTGTTTCATCGGAATTGTGTTTCCACGTTGATTTCTCGCAGGCGGTCCATCCGCTTCGAAGGCAATATCCCACGACCAAGCTGACAACTGGCTGTCAGCCTAGGTCGAGCTGCGAGGTGGCGTGAAAGCTTAGGGAGACGGGAATTCATTTGTCCCAGATCAAGATTGTCGCATAAACAGCGAGGTAGGAAGGTTCCATCAAACGAGGTAACTGCCTATGACTGTGGCCAACGAGCCAGCCGGATACACCGCAACCCAGATATTGCTGCACTGGACTATCGCGGTGCTGATCGTCCTTCAGCTTGTAATCGGTGAGGACATCAAGCCGGCTTACCGGGCGTTCTCACGCGGTACCGCACCGGCAGCGGACGACATCTTCAACGCGAACGTTCATGTCTATGTCGGTTTGGCCGTTCTGGTGCTGGCGATCTGGCGGCTTGCGGTGCGTCTGCGGCATGGCGTGCCGGCGGCGCCGCCCGAAGAAAGCGTCCTGCTGAAACGGATTGCCGCGGCCGCCCATTTCCTGCTGTATCTTTTCATTTTCGGGATGCCGATCACTGGGGCGCTGGCCTGGTTCTTCAGCTTTCGAGCGATGGGTGAGATACACGAACTCGCCAAGCCGGTGATCATCATTGTCGTCGGCCTCCATGCCGCAGCGGCGCTATGGCAGCATTTCTATGTGAAATCGGATGTGCTGGTCAGGATTCTGCGACCTGCCGGACGGCGTGCGCCGTGATGCCATGAGCCGGCTGCACAGTGAAAACCATCTTGTATCCCGCGTCGGCTGGCTGCGCGCCGCCGTGCTCGGCGCCAATGACGGCATCGTTTCGACGGCCAGCCTGATCGTTGGCGTGGCAGCAGCCAATGCGGCGGCCTCCAATGTGCTGGTGGCTGGCGTTGCCGGACTGGTCGCCGGTGCGATGTCGATGGCGGCGGGCGAATATGTATCGGTCAGTTCGCAGTCCGATACCGAACAAGCCGACCTTGCCCGCGAGAAAGGGGAACTGGCGACGCAGCCAGATTTCGAGCGACAGGAACTTGCGGAGATCTATGTCAAACGTGGCTTGGAACCAGCGCTTGCCTTGCAGGTCGCCGACCAATTGATGGCGAAGGACGCGCTCGGCGCCCACGCTCGTGACGAACTCGGTATTTCGGAGGTGACGACGGCCAGACCGATCCAGGCAGCGCTGACCTCTGCAGCAGCATTTTCGGTTGGCGCGGCCATGCCATTGGCGATGGTGCTTGTTTCGCCGGCCGCCTGGCTTGCCGCAACGGTGTCTGTTGCCTCACTGCTGTTCCTGGCGGTTCTGGGCGCCATTGGCGCCAAAGCCGGCGGTGCCAATGTGTTAAGGGCAACTGTTCGCGTCACCTTTTGGGGCGCGCTGGCAATGGCGCTGACCGCCGGTATTGGAGCCGTCGTTGGGACTGCCATCTGACGGTCCTGCGACCTTGATCCCAGCGTATGCCGGAGGCGCCCGTTCTCTCGCAAAATAGTCCCGAGAGGGTTCGGCGCCAGTTCTATGAAGTTGTGAAAGCGCAACGAAGGCGGCGCGGCGGGGATATATCACGAAGCTTCGCAAATCGCGGAGACATCATCATGAAACAGCGCAGTTCGGTCGACCCCGATATGGTCGTCGACGAAATCATGAGGAAATGGCCGGCAACCGTCGCTGTGGTGTTGAG
>NZ_RZQE01000633.1:0-2738 GCF_004022955.1 Mesorhizobium sp. M7A.F.Ca.US.002.01.1.1
GGCCAAACTCTGCCCTACGCCGGTCGAGCCGCGATCAGCGCTTCATCGCGTGCAGGATGGCCTGCATGTGCTCTTCCAGGTCGAGTTCACCCCGAGCCTCGGCGGTCAACAGGTAATCGGCCTTGGCCCGGCGGTCGCCTCGGCTGATCGCTGGATAGGAGCAGATGGCCAGCAAGGCTTCCTGTTCAATCCGGTCTGCCCTCTTGCATTCGTGGCTGCTGCTGCCCGCTTGATGAACAACCCTGTGAAGCTCGACATAGCTGGCTTCATGGGCTCCGATCAGCGCCCGCAATTCGGGTGAGGCCCCTTCCGCTTCGGCAAACGTCGGTTCAATGACCGAGGCGACGGCGGTAAACGCAAGAAGTGTACGGCGTGTGATTTCGGGCATGCCTCATATCCCTGCTGTCCGATCATGCAGGCACACCATAGCACCGGCGCAACGGTTCGAAGAGATGCTCCGGGACGCGACCGCACTGTCTGCTGACAAAATGTACTCGCTCCCGCAGCCCGCCCTCCCAGCAGCCAGTGTGGCCTTAAGTCGCAATGATTGGCTTGCGAAAGCAGGGTTTCGGGCTTCATTGACGCTGCGATCGACACCATATGGTGATCCACAGCCCTCCAAACGAGAGAAGCTCGCTTTGACGCGGTCGCATAGCGGCCGTCAGCCGGCAATGGCTATGAACCAGGAACCTGAAAAACAATGCCTGAAAATGTCAGACCAATTTCGAAAGACGTCCCCCTCATTCAGCTAGGCGTCTATCAGTGCCGCTTCCCGGTAAGCGAAGACCGGTCGGTACCCGGCGGTTATCGTTTTTGTGCCGGGCCAACCTCGGCGGATCGCGTCTATTGCGATCACCACCACAGCATCGTGACCGCCGTCGACCCTCGTCGAACCCGTTCAGGTCTCCACCCCGCTCAACGACGCGCCGCGTAAGTCAAGTGCGCGGCGGCCCCTCATTCGGGAAGCTGCAAACCAGTGGACGGAACCGGCACCCGTTTCAGTTGCGGAACAAACCGGCATACCAGCGAGTTTCTCCCCGACGAAACTTGAGGGAAAGCCATGTCCAGATTTCTGCTGGCGACCAGCGTCGCCGTTCTTCTCGCCGGCGGGCCGGCCTTGGCCGCGGACGACAAGCCGCTGCCGCCGCCCAATGCCAAGAAGCTGTCGGAGATCATTGCCAAGGTCGAGCAGCGCGACGGCTTTCGCTATGTGGACGAGGTCGACTGGGACAGCGGCGCCTACACCGTCACCTATTACACGGCGGACAAGGCGAAGGTCGAAATCACCTATGATCCCGTGACGGCGGAGCCGAAATAGGGACGTTCCGACGCGAATTCGTTCTCGGCTGCGTCACAGGCTCCCGGCGCCAACTTCGGCGATCGCCCTGGCGCGGGCGCCTCCCCTTGCGTCAGTCGTGCTTTGATGGCTGACTGTCATTTCCTGGAATAGCTCCGGGCGCCGCATTGGGGGATGGGGATGGCGACGGCAAAGCACGTGATGAAGCGCATATTGATGATGTTGGCCGGCTACTTCGTATCGGTGCTGGTCGGCCTGATCGCCATCGCGGTGATCTATGGCGTGCTCAGTTCCTTGCCCAATGCGCCCAACTATTTCGACGTCATGGGCGTTTCGCCGATCGCGGTGCTGCTGGTGCCGCCGCTCGGCATGTTCGTCTATTTCCTGACCATCGTGGTGACCGCGCTGCAGACGTTGATCTTCGCGCTGATCGCCGAGTTCTTCTCGTTGCGCAATGTCCTGCTGCACATGGTTTTCGGCGCTGGCGCCGCAGTCGGCGGCTTCGCCTTGATCTGGCCGAGCGCACCGGAGGACATGGACCCGGAGCGTTGGGTCGACATCGGCATCATTGCCGCTGCCGGCCTTGTCGCCGGGTTGCTCTATTGGCTGATCGCCGGGCGCGACGCCGGCTTCCGACGGCCGCTGTTCGAGCGCTAAAAATCAACTCGAAGGCGAACGCACCGCCTCCGTGGCATCCAGGGCCTGCTTCAGCCGCGAGTCGCGGTCGTAGACGTCGCCGAAATATTCGACCTTGCCCGACAGATCGGGCCATGCGGTGAAATAGGCGACATAGACCGGGATCGTGCGTGTCACGTTCTCGGTCGCGTGGCCGTGCTTCAGCTTTTCGGCGATATAGTCCACGGAGGTGCCAAGCACCGCCGCCGCCATGCCGCGCGGATCCTGCAGCCGCACGCAGCCATGGCTGAGCGCGCGCATATCGCGCTGGAAGAACGATTTCTGCGGCGTGTCGTGCATGTAGATCGCATGCTTGTTGGGGAACAGGATCTTCAACTCGCCCAGCGCGTTGGCCTCGCTCGGCTGCTGGCGCACGCTGTAGGGGATGTTCGAGCCATAGGCGCCCCAGTTGACCGCCGACGAAGGAATGCGCTTGCCGCGCGAATCCGTCACCTCATAGCCGGACCGGTCGAGATAGCCCGGATCGTTGCGCAATCTCGGCAGCATCTCGTTGACGATGATCGACTGGGGCACGCCCCAATAGGGATGGAAATCGACCTGCTTGATCTGGTCGTAGAAGAAGGAGGTCTGGTTGGTGGTCCGGCCAATGACGGCACGCGTCTTGAGCTTTTCCTCGCCATTGTCGATGTAGCTCGCGGTGAAGGCCGGCTGGTTGATGAAGACGCGCGGGCTGCCGAGATCGGAGGGCAGCCAGCGCAGTTCCTCCAGCGCCACTTCCACCTTCAGCAGCTTGTCGGCCTTGGAT
>NZ_RZQE01000634.1:0-2737 GCF_004022955.1 Mesorhizobium sp. M7A.F.Ca.US.002.01.1.1
GGATAGGACTGGTCGAAGCGCGGTGGCCGGATCGTTTTGGCCAATGAGGCTCGAAAGGTACGATCCCTTTGCCCGCAGGAAGGTATGCAGGCGCTGTGGGTAGTCCGGCGCCACGGCTTGCCTGATCGACGGGCGTTCACTCAAAGCCTGGCGCCAGGCGCGGACGAGGGGCTTACGGTCAAGAATGCCGAAATCACCGATCCGGTCGAAGACATCGAGATAGCGGAAGACCGGACCGTAAACGGCGTCGACCAGCGAAAAGTGCTTGCTGGCGAACCAGGGGCCGCCAGGCTCGTCCGCCAGCTCGGCTTCGAGACGGTCGAACATGGCGGACAGCGCGCTGGATTCGTCAAGGAAGCCGGCCTCGGTCGATGTTGAATAGAACCGGCCGATGGCATTGAGGGTTGCCGAACCGAACTCGATCCAGGCGCGATGCCGGGCGCGGGCATAGGGATCGGCAGGGTGGAGGGGATTGGCCTGCGTCTCTTCGAGGAATTCGAGGATGACGGCCGATTCGAAGATCACCGTTTCCTCGCCATTTCGCTGCACGCGCAGCAGCGGCACCTTGCCGAGCGGCGAGATCGCCTTGAACCAGTCCGGCTTGTTGGCGAGGTCGATATCGACGCGTTCGAACGGCACGCCCTTTTCGGTGAGCGAAATCGCGGCGCGCTGCACATAGGGGCAGAGGTGATGGCTGACGAGAATGAGCTTGTCGGCGCGTTTGCAGATTTCGTGTTTCATCGGATTGGCTTTCCCTGATTAATGCAATTGCATCTATGTAGATGCATATGCATTGATCGTCAAGCTTGATGCAATTGCATCTATCGTCTAAGGTGCGCCATGACCGAGAAAGCCGCGCCTTCGCCCGAAGCCATCAAGGCCTGGGCTCGCCTGATGCGCGTATCGCGCCAGTTGATGGAGAGCGCCGAAGAGGCGTTGAAGGCCGCCGGTCTGCCCCCACTTGCCTGGTACGACGTGCTGCATGAACTCGCCGAGGCGGGCGAGGGCGGGCTGCGGCCGTTCCAGCTCATCGAGCACACGCTGTTCGCGCAATACAACATTTCGCGCCTGCTGACCCGGCTCGAGGCCGATGGGCTCGTCGAGAAACTGCCGGTGGCCGATGACGGCCGTGGCCAGACCATCCGCATCGCGGCCAAGGGGCGAGAGACACGCCGCCAGATGTGGGCTGTCTACGGACGCTCGATCGCCGAACTGGTTGGCGCCAAACTGTCGGCGGATGAGCTGACCATGGTCTCGGCACTGCTTGGACGGTTGCGCCATCCGCCAGCCAGCGATTAAGCGAGCCTGTCGCGCCAGCGCCTGTCCATTTTGCAGATATTTTGCTCTCGTCCTCTTGCGCACGGCCTCGGATCGCGCAATATGCAGAACCGTAACGTACGGTACGGCTTATCGGGAATGCCGACCTTTCGAGAGAAGAGCGTGTTGCACATCGTGCCTGACATCGACACCAGCGAAGCGCTGACAGAGCGGCAGAAGGCCGTGCTCGACGCGGCGTTGCGGCTGCTGGTCGAAGAGGGCGACCAGCTGACCATGACCGCCGTGGCGCGCCGCGCCAGCTGTTCCAAGGAAACGCTCTACAAATGGTTCGGCGACCGCGACGGGCTGCTGACGGCGACGGTGCAATGGCAGGCCTCTAAAGTGCGGGTGGCACCGGTCGACCGCAAGGGGCTCGATCTTGCCTCGCTGACCGCGAGCCTCGAGCGCTTCGCCTCGGATTGGCTCAAGGTGATTTCCAGCGACACGTCGATCGCGCTCAATCGGGTGGCGGTCAGCCATGCGGGCTCCGGCAAGGACAATCTCGGCGCCGTGGTGCTGGAGAACGGCCGCTTCGCATTGGCCAAGCGGCTGAAGCCGGTGCTCGAGGCCGGCCGACGGACCGGGCTTTTGGATTTCGCGGATGCCGAGACGGCGTTCCGCACCTTTTTCGGGCTGGTCGCCCGCGATGTGCAGATCCGTCTGCTGCTCGGCGACCGGCTGGAATTGACTGAGGCGGCGATCGGCGGCGATGCCGCGCGGGCGACGCAGCAGTTTCTCGCTCTTCATGGAGCAACAACCGGCCGCAAGGCCCTAGAGCCGGATGATTTCAGGTCAAGTCGACCTGAAATCTGAATCCGTCTCTAAATCAAGAAGATAGAGCATGATGTCGTCCGAAAACCGCTTCACACTTTTCGGCATCATGCTCTGATTTATAAACGGGAAGGAAGACAAAATGCGCGTCTATTACGATCGTGATGCCGATCTCAATCTGATCAAGGGCAAGAAGGTCGCCATCATCGGCTATGGCAGCCAGGGCAGGGCGCATGCGCTCAACCTCAAGGATTCCGGCGCCAAGGAGATCGCCATCGGCCTCAAGGCCGGCTCGGCAACCGCCAAGAAGGTCGAGGCCGACGGTCTCAAGGTGATGAGCGTGGCGGACGCGGCCAAATGGGCCGACCTGATGATGATGGCAACGCCGGACGAACTGCAGGCCGACATCTACAAGAACGAGATCGCCCCGAACATCCGCGATGGTGCCGCGATCGCCTTCGCGCACGGCCTCAACGTGCATTTCGGCCTGATCGAGCCGAAGTCGACGGTCGACGTCGTCATGATCGCGCCGAAGGGTCCCGGCCACACGGTGCGCGGCGAATACCAGAAGGGCGGCGGCGTGCCGTGCCTGGTCGCCGTCAACCAGGATGCCTCGGGCAATGCGCTCGACCTGGCACTGTCCTACGCC
>NZ_RZQE01000635.1:0-2728 GCF_004022955.1 Mesorhizobium sp. M7A.F.Ca.US.002.01.1.1
ATGTCGGGCCGCCCGCCGCCGCCCTGCCCGCCGAGCGCCGCCGAGGCCACTCGGACAAGGTCGACGGCGCTGAAGCGGCCGACGAGGTCGTCGGTGACGGCGACGACGACGCTGGCCTTGTTGTCCTCACCGGAGCCGACGAAGACGACGACGCCGGAGCCGAGCGACGTCTTGCCGGCATCGGCCAGCGGCTTCAGGTCCTTCGGTGAGACACCTGAGACCGTCTTGCCGAGAAAGCCGACACCGGCCACCGTCTCATTGGCGGCTGGAGCATCGGCAGACGATCCGCCGCCCAATGCCAGCTTCTTGCGCGCTTCGGTCAGTTCCTTTTCGAGCTTCTTGCGCTCTTCGAGCAGCGTCTCGACGCGCGCCGGTACATCGGCCGGCGAAATCTTCAACACGGCTGCCGTCGCCTTCAAACGCCTGTCCTGCTCGTCGAGATGTTTGCGCGCGGCTTCGCCCGTCAATGCCTCGATGCGGCGCACGCCGGCGGCGACCGCGCTGTCCGATACGACACGCACGAGGCCGATATCGCCGGTCGCCCGGACATGGGTGCCACCGCAGAGCTCGACCGAATAGGGCCGGTTCGCCTTGGCGCCGTGCAGGCCGGTGCCCATCGACACGACGCGCACTTCGTCGCCGTACTTTTCGCCAAACAGCGCCATGGCGCCCTCGGCGATGGCATCGTCGACCGACATCAGGCGCGTGGTCACCGGGCCGTTCTGGACGACGATCTCGTTGGCCATGCGCTCGACCTCTTCGAGGTCTTCGGCCGAAATCGGCTTGTTGTGCGAGATGTCAAAGCGCAGGCGCTCGGGCGCGACCAGCGAGCCCTTCTGTGCGACATGGCTGCCCAGCACTTCGCGCAGCGCCTCATGGATCAGATGCGTCGCGGAATGGTTGGCGCGCAGCCTCGAGCGCCTTGCATGATCGACCTTCAGCTCGACAGCCGCGCCCGTCTTGACGGTGCCGCTGGCCACCTTGCCGATATGCACGAACAGCCCGTCGGCCTTCTTCTGCGTATCCGAAACCTCGATCGAGAACCCCTCGCCGGAGATGACGCCGGTGTCGCCCATCTGGCCGCCGGACTCGGCATAGAACGGCGTCTGGTTGACGACGATCGCCACCGCGTCGCCCTTGCCGGCGCCGTCGACAGCCTTGCCGTCCCGGACAAGCGCCTGGATGATGCCTTCCGCAGCTTCAGTCTCATAGCCGAGGAACTCGGTGGCGCCGGCCTTCTCGCGCACCGAGAACCAGATGGTCTCGGTGGCGGCGTCGCCGGACCCGGCCCAATGCTTGCGCGCCTCGGCCTTCTGCTGCTCCATCGCGTTGGTGAAGCCGGCAATATCGACCGAGATGCTGCGCTGGCGCAGTGCGTCCTGCGTCAGGTCGAGCGGGAAGCCATAGGTGTCGTAGAGCTTGAAGGCCGTCTCGCCATCCAGCATGTCGCCGGCATGCAGCGTTTCGGTCGCCTCGGAAAGCAGGCCGAGGCCGCGCACCAGCGTCTTGCGAAACCTGGTCTCCTCGAGCTTCAGCGTCTCGGTGATCAATTGTTCGCCGCGCAGCAGTTCCGGATAGGCCTGGCCCATTTCGCGCACCAGCGCCGGCACCAGCTTCCACATCAGCGGTTCGTTGGCACCGAGCAGCTGTGCATGGCGCATGGCGCGGCGCATGATGCGGCGCAGGACGTAGCCCCTGCCTTCGTTCGAGGGCAGCACGCCATCGGCGACCAGGAAGGAGGACGAGCGCAGATGATCGGCAATGACCCGGTAGGAGGCGACCGTCTCCTTGTCGGGACCATGCCCGATCGCGGACGAGGCCGCGTCGATCAGGTGACGGAACAGATCGGTCTCGAAGACGCTTTCCACCCCTTGCAGGATGGACGCCATGCGCTCCAGGCCCATGCCGGTGTCGATCGAGGGGCGCGGCAGGTCGATGCGCTCCTCCTTCGTCACCTGTTCATACTGCATGAACACCAGGTTCCAGAATTCCAGGAAACGGTCGCCATCCTCCTCCGGGCTGCCGGGAGGGCCGCCCCAGATGTGCTCGCCGCGGTCGATGAAGATCTCCGAGCACGGCCCGCAGGGTCCGGTGTCGCCCATCGCCCAGAAATTGTCCGAGGTCGCGATGCGAATGATGCGGTCGTCGGAAAAACCGGCGATCTTCTTCCAGAAGCCGGCCGCCTCGTCATCCGTGTGATAGACGGTGACCAGCAGCTTGTCCTTGCTCAGCCCGAATTCCCTGGTGATCAAGTTCCAGGCAAGCTCGATGGCGCGCTCCTTGAAATAGTCGCCGAAGGAGAAGTTGCCGAGCATCTCGAAGAAGGTCAGATGACGCGCGGTGTAGCCGACATTGTCGAGATCGTTGTGCTTGCCGCCGGCGCGAACGCTCTTCTGGGCGGTCGAGGCGCGCGAATAGGGCCGCTTCTCCAGGCCGGTGAAGACGTTCTTGAACTGTACCATGCCGGCGTTGGTGAACATCAGCGTCGGGTCGTTGCGCGGCACCAGCGGACTCGACGCGACGATCTCGTGACCCTCCTTGCGGAAGTAGTCGAGAAATGTCGACCGGATTTCGTTCACGCCACTCATGAATGCTGCCTTTTCGGAAGGGCCGCCGGCAAACCGGCGGAAATGGGCTCTGCGTTTTAGAAGATTAGGACTTGGCCTTTTAGCCGCCGCGCTTCACCCTGTCCAGAAACACGGAATTGGTCCAATCCACGGCCTTTGCC
>NZ_RZQE01000636.1:0-2727 GCF_004022955.1 Mesorhizobium sp. M7A.F.Ca.US.002.01.1.1
AAATGAAGGTGGTCAGCGCACCGCCGACGAGCGGACCGACCAGCGGGCCGGACTGGCCGGCCAGCGAGATGTACATGTTGATCTTGAGCGTTCGGCTGCGCGGAAAAGTCGACAGGATGACGACCTGGCCGAGTGTGCCCATCAAGGCGCCGCCGAAGCCTTGCAACGCACGCGCACCAACCAGCGTCCAGATGTTGTCGGACAGCCCGCAAAGCGCCGACGAGGCGGCGAACACCAGCAAGGCAAAGCAGTAGACGTTGCGCAGGCCGAAGCGGTCGGCGGCCCAGCCGCCAAGCGGCATCGAGATGATCAGGCTGGCGACATAGACGGTGATCAGCAGGCCGAGCTGGCTGGGCGGACGGCCGAGGCTTTCGCTGATGCCCGGCAGCGCGGTCACCACGACATTCTGGTCGAGGCTGGTCATGAACACGCCGCAGGCGACCGTCAGCGGCAGCAGGAGCAAGGCTCTGGCCGGCACATCGGCGCGATCCGTGGCGCCGGCGGATAGTTCTGCGGTCATGGAGATGTTCGAACCAAACGAATGTGCCGACTCTTGAACAAGGGATTTCATATCCCTGGGCCGGTTGGGCGGCCGCGTTTTCGCACCATGGGCGCCTGCGGCCTGATTCTCTAGCGGCAGAAACGGCTGGCGTTGATGCCAGAAGCAGGAGCGATGCGACCGTTCGGCGCCGCCTATTGCACCTCGTAGCCGACTTCCTCGCTGGCGTGGCAGAGCGCCTTCCAGAACGAGCGTGCAAACGAGCGGAAGACATAGATGTCGAACTGGTCGGCGCCGGTGCGCTGGATCTGGGCGAAGACGTCGTGATGAGCGGTCGAGCGGCCGGCGCCATTGGGAAAGGCCGGCAGCGAAAAGTCGATGGCGAAGAATTTCGCCAGCACCCATTCGGCCTTCGGCCCGGCAATGCGGATGGCGGTGCGGCCGTGCGAGAGATCGGTCACCGTGCCGATGGCCGAGGTCACCACCTTGGCAAAGGCAGCGGCCAGCCCTTCGGCCTCGTCGGCAACGGTGAACTTCCCCGGCGCGAAGCCGAACACTGACTTGACCCCGTCGCTCACTCCGCCGCCGGCGCCATCGGGAAGCGCCAGCCCGGTGACGGTGCGGATGGCTGCGATCAGCCTCTTCTCCTCGCCGGGCCAGGCGGCGAGCTGCACGATCGACCCCGGTCTCGCCTCGGTCAGGATGATCTCGACGCCATGCTCGAAATTGCCGTGCGAGCCGACGTGAAATTCCGGCTCGAGCGGGGATTGGTGCTCAACCATGCATGCGGCTCCCGTCCGGATCGAAGAAGTGATTGGAGACGATCTCGACCGGTCCGAACCGGTTGCGCAAGGGATCGGAGACGTGGGCGCGCGTGCCGTGCCGTGCCTTGCCGCCCTCGACCAGCGCCAGCGCGATATGTCTGCCGAGCGCCGGCGAATAGCAGCAGGCGGTGATATGGCCGATGGAGTCGTGCGGATTGGCTTCGTCAACCTCCTCGACGATGTGGGCGCCACCGTTGAGCGGCCGGTTATCGAGGGCGATCAGGCCGACCAGTTCGAGGCGGTCCGATGCGATCAAGCCTTCGCGGTCCATCATCGCCGAGCCGATGAACGGCTTCTTCTTCGACAGCATCCAGTCGAGATGCAGGTCGCGCGCCGTGGTGCGGCCGTCGATCTCGGCGCCGGTGACATGGCCCTTTTCGATGCGCATGGTGCCCAATGCCTCAAGACCGTAGGTGACCAGCCCGAACGGCTTGCCGGCTTCGACAAGCGCTTTCCAGACATGGGTGCCATGGCCGGCGCCGGAATAGACCTCGAAGGCCATTTCACCGGAGAAGGACAGCCGGCAGATCATCACCGGCACGCCTGATATTTCGCCGCGCACGATGCCCATGAAGGGCAAGGTGGCGTTGTCGACCGACGTGCCGGTGACACAGGCGGCGAGGATCTGCCTGGCCTTCGGGCCGCCGATCGCGGCACCTGCCCATTCGTCTGTCACCGAGGTGACGTGGACTTTCAGCTCCGGCCAGATCACGTCGAGGAAATATTCCAGATGCTGCATCACCTTGCCGGCGTTGGCCGTGGTGGTGGTCATCAGAAAATCCTGCTCGCCGAGCCGCCAGGTGGTGCCATCGTCGAAGGCGAGGCCGTCCTCGCGCAGCATCAGCCCGTAGCGGGCCTTGCCGACGGCCAGCGTCGAAAACATGTTGGTGTAGACGCGGTCGAGGAATGCGGCGGCATCAGGGCCTTGCACCGCGATCTTACCCAGTGTCGAGACATCGACGATGCCGGCGCTTTCGCGCGTCGCCTTGGCTTCGCGCACATAGGCCTGCTCGACCGTTTCGCCTGAAAGCCCATAGATCATCGGCCGGTACCAGAGGCCGGCGGAATACATCGTCGCGCCATTGGCCAGATGCCAGTCATGCATCGGCGTCAATCGTTCTGGCTTCAGGTCGCCAAAACGCTCGGCAGCCAGCGAGCCGATCGACACCGGAGCAAAGGGCGGCCGGAAGCGTGTCGTGCCGACCTCGGGGATCGGCTTGCCCAGCGCCTCGGCCATGATGGCAAGGCCAGGCACGTTGGAGCTCTTGCCCTGGTCGGTCGCCATGCCGAGCGTGGTGTAGCGCTTGAGATGCTCGACCGAGACAAAGCCTTCCCGGTGAGCCAGCCGCACATCCTCGGCCGTGACGTCGTGCTGGAAATCGACAAAGCTCTTGCCCTTGGCCC
>NZ_RZQE01000637.1:0-2725 GCF_004022955.1 Mesorhizobium sp. M7A.F.Ca.US.002.01.1.1
TGAAGGAAACGGCATGGCGGATTCGCCTGAAATCATCGGCTCGCTCGAAGACGTGTCGAAGGCCTATTCGGCAATCCTGTGCGACGTCTGGGGGGTGGTCCATAATGGCGAAACGCATTTCCCTGTGGCAGCCTCCGCATTGGCAAGGGCTCGAGAGGCGAAAATCCCCGTCGTCCTGATCACCAATTCGCCGCGCAGAAGTGCCGATGTAGTGGCGCAGATGAACGCGATCGGTGTTCCACCGTCAGCCTACGACCGGGTGGTTACCTCAGGCGACGTGACCCGGGATCTGATCGCCGAAGGGCCGCGCAAGATTTTCCATATCGGCGCCGACCGCGACTTCACCCTCTATGAAGGTCTCGACGTCGAGCTTGTCGAGGAGTTCGAGGCGTCCGGCGTCGTCTGTACCGGCCTGTTCGACGACGAGGTCGAGAAGCCCGAGGATTACGCGGAGCTCCTGCGGCGGCTGCGCGCCAGGAACCTGCCTTTCATCTGCGCAAATCCCGACATCGTGGTCGAACGTGGCGAACGCATCATCTGGTGTGCCGGCGCGCTGGCGCGTGACTATGCCCAGCTCGGCGGCCGCACATTGATCGCTGGAAAACCTTACGCGCCGATCTACAATCTCGCGATGAAGGAGGTTGCCGAGATTCTTGGCCAGCCGGTCGAGCGCGGCCAGGTGCTGGCCATCGGCGACGGCATGATGACCGATGTGAAGGGCGCCGCCGACAATGGCTTCGATGTTCTTTATGTCTCCGGCGGTATCCATGCCCGCGACTATGGCGATGCCCTGCAACCGGATCCGGCAAGATTGGCGGCCTTCCTGGAAAAGCATGGCTATGGTCCGGTGGCCGTCATTCCCAGACTTCGGTAGGTGACGATGGCAGCCTTCCAGCGCATCCTGGCAACCGCGCCGCTTCCCGCCGACCTGCGCGGCGGCGTCGTGGCGATCGGCAATTTCGATGGCGTCCATCGCGGCCATCAGGCGGTGCTCGAGCGAGCCTCGGCGGAGGCAGGACGGCGCGGCGTGCCGGCCCTGGTGCTGACATTCGAACCGCATCCGCGTAAGATCTTCAGGCCTGATATCCCGTTGTTCGTGCTGACGCCGCCGCCTATGAAGGCGCGGCTGCTGTCGCTGCTGGGCTTTGCCGCGCTCGTCGAGCAGCCGTTCACGCGCGACTTCGCCTCGCTGTCGGCGGAAGCGTTCGTGACGGATGTGCTGGAGACGAACCTCGGCATTACTCACGCCGTGACCGGGTTCGACTTCCATTTCGGCAAGGATCGTCAGGGCGGCCCGGCCTACCTGATGGCGGCCGGCGAGCGTCACGGCTTCGGCGTCACGCTCGTCGACGCGTTCCGGGACGAGGGCGCCGAGGTGGTGTCGTCCAGCCGCATCCGCGTATTGCTGGGCGAGGGTGAGGTGGCTGAAGCCGCCGGTCTGCTCGGCTACCGGTTCACCGTCGAAAGCGAGGTGGTCGGCGGACAGCAGCTTGGCCGCACCCTTGGCTTTCCAACCGCGAATATGAGGCTGTCGGCTGAAGCCGCACTCAGGGAGGGCATCTATGCCGTCCGCTTCCGCCGCGCCGACGGCACGCTTCACGACGGCGTCGCCAGCTTTGGCCGACGCCCGACAGTCGACGACAACGGCGCGCCGCTGCTGGAAACCTTTGTCTTCGATTTCTCCGGCGACCTCTATGGCGAGGTTTGTCAGGTTTCCTTCTTCGGTTTCCTGCGTCCGGAGGTGAAGTTCGAGGGGCTCGACGCGCTGGTCGCGCAGATGAAGCGCGATGAAGCCGAGGCACGCGCGCTGCTTGCCGGCGTCAGGCCGCTCTCCGACCTCGACGCTGCGATGGCATTTTAAGCTACTTCTTCAGTGCCAGGCCGACGGCGATGAAGGTCCAGCCCTGGAAGATCAGATCGATCGCCAGGAACAGACCGAGCACCCACAGGCTGTTGACCGGCCAGCCCATGGCGATGATCAGGCCCGCAAGCGCGGTGATGACACCGGCAGCGACGATCCAGCCCCAGCCGCGTTCCGGCCGATGGCTGTAGCCGACCCAGGCCCTGAGCACCCCTGACGCGACCAGCGCAATCGCCAGCAGGAATGTCAGCACCGCCGAGGCAAGCAACGGATTGCCGAAAGCGAAGAAGCCGGCAACGGCGTACAGCAGTCCGCTGAGCAGCCAGTAGAAGAAGCGGCTCCAGGTCTTGACGCCGAACGCGTGCACGATCTCGATGATGCCCGCCATCAGCATCAGCCATCCCACGACGTAGACGGAAGCCACCGTGGCGACGAACAGGTTGGCGAAGGCAATGCCGCCGAAGATGAGCAGCAGCACACCGAGCGCGACAAACCATCCCCATTTTGTCCGTGTCTGTTCGATCGCGATTTTCAGGGCGTCGCCATGCAGGGTCATTGTCGCGGTCTCCATCGAGGGCTGCGGAATACTGCGGATGGAAGGTAATCCGGGCGCGGGCCAACGTCCAGTCGATGACCGGCAGCGGCATCGCGGCAAAGCGCGAGCGTATGTCTCGGGTTTAAATCAAATTTTACCAAACGGCCGTCAAAGCTGTCATTGGTAATCGTGTGTGTCGTGTTAGTGGAGTGGCCATGAGTCCGGTCGGAAGAATCTCTCTGGTGTTGGCCGCTGCGGTGCTGGGCGGGGCGGGCGCCGCCCATGCGGGCGAGGGCAGCTGGCTGTCCGGCGACTGGTATCTGACCGTT
>NZ_RZQE01000638.1:0-2717 GCF_004022955.1 Mesorhizobium sp. M7A.F.Ca.US.002.01.1.1
GGTCTGGATGGCGTGCATCTCGACGCTTGCGAGATCGGCCAGGATCGCCGGAATGTCCGACAGCGCCGGCCAGTTGAACTGGATGTTCTGGCGCGTGGTGAAATGGCCGTAGCCCTTGTCGTATTTGCGGGCGATGTGGCCGAGCATGCGCAACTGCTTGCCGTTCAGCGTGCCATAGGGCACCGCGATGCGCAGCATGTAGGCATGCAGCTGCAGATAGACGCCGTTCATCAGCCTCAATGGCCGGAACTGGTCCTCGGTGATCTCGCCGGCAAGACGGCGCTGCACCTGGTCGCTGAACTCGGCGACGCGGGCCTGGACAAAATCGTGGTCGAACTCATCGTAACGGTACATGCTTGGTCTTTCAGGGCGCGTCCGCCCATGCCTGGTGTCTTGGTTATGCTGCCCGCGCAGCCTGCTTGCCGAGATCGTTGCGGATGGTCGGGCCGGCGGCGCGGATCTTCTCGCGCAGCCGCACCGGTTGGACGACGCCGTTGACGACTTCGGCGTCGATCAAATTGACGTCGACCACTTCGTTGGCGGCATAGGCCTTGGCGCCGATCGCCTCGAGCCTGTCATCGGCTGCCTTGTCATGGGCGAGGTCGGCATGATCCACCGTCTCGGCCCAGCCGCCATCGGCGTACCAGACGGCGATGCCGTCGGTGAGGCGGTTGGCGGTCAGTATCTTCATTGCTGAACTCCTTCGGCGACCGAACTGGACGCGCCTTCATGCCTGTGTGCCGCCAGCGGCTCGGACCGTTCAAAGTTGGCGCCGGCGACCGCATCGCCGATGATGGTCATGACTGGGCCGGAAAGATCGGCGCGCGCTTCCAGCGACGGCAGGTCGGCAAGCGTGCCGTGGAAGCGCCGCCGGTTGGCGAGGCTGGCATTCTCGACCACGGCCACCGCAGTGTCCGGCGACAGACCGGCCTCGATCAGCCGTCCGGCAACCTCGGCCGCCACCGAGCGGCCCATATAGACGGCGACGGTGGCGCCCGAAATCGCGAGCTTGGCCCAGTCGGGCAGCGAATTGCCCTTGAGGTCGTGGCCGGTGGTGAACACCATCGACGAGGAGACACCGCGCAAGGTCAGCGGCAGTTCGAAATCGGCGGCGGCGGCAAAGGCCGCGGTGACGCCCGGGACCACCTCATAGGCGATGCCGGCGTCGCGAAGTGCCGCCATCTCTTCGCCGGCCCGGCCGAACACCAGCGGATCGCCCGACTTCAGCCGCACGACACGCTTGCCTTCACGGCCAAGCTCGACCAGCAGCGCATTGATCTCAGCCTGGCTCTTGGTGTGGCAGCCCTTGCGCTTTCCGACCGGCAGGCGCTCGGCATCGCGGCGACCCATGGCAACGACCGCCTCGGGCACAAGGGCGTCATGGACGATGACATCGGCTTCCATCAGCAGACGATGGGCTCGCAAGGTCAATAGATCCTCGGCGCCCGGACCGGCGCCAACCAGCGCGATGTGACCGCAAGCGGGCGTGTTCGACAGCAGAAGATCGACGGCGGCGTCATGCGCCTGCGAAAGCTGGCCGGCTTCAGCCGCGCGCGCAGGAGCGCCAGAGAAGAAATCATGCCAGAAGCGGCGGCGGGCATTGCCTCTCGGCAGCAGCTTCTCGGCAGCCCCGCGAAACGAAGCCGCAATAATTGCCAGCGGCCCGAGCGACGGCGACAGCATGCGGTCGATGCGGCCGCGCAACATTTGGGCAAGCACCGGGCCTGCACCCTCGGTGCCGATGGCGATGGCCACCGGCGCGCGGTTGACCAGCGCCGGGGTGAAGAAATCGCAAAGCTCGGGCCGATCGACGGCATTGACCGGAATGCCTAGGCGGCGCGCA
Source organism: Mesorhizobium sp. M7A.F.Ca.US.002.01.1.1 (assembly GCF_004022955.1). Lineage (NCBI taxonomy): Bacteria > Pseudomonadati > Pseudomonadota > Alphaproteobacteria > Hyphomicrobiales > Phyllobacteriaceae > Mesorhizobium > Mesorhizobium sp. M7A.F.Ca.US.002.01.1.1. The sequence goes on from NZ_RZQE01000638.1 coordinate 1,844, forward strand.
TCCGCGGCCACCCGGCGGTCGAGTTCCTCGTCGCCGCTGGCGGCAAACACCATGACCGCGCCTTCGAGCTGCGACGCCTCGTAAGCCGCGGCAAAATGCGTCGCGCCGGCCTGGGCGACGAAGGCGAGCAGGTCGGGCTCGGCATGTTCCGCGACGATCCGCAGGACCGCGCTCGACTGTCCGATCAGCCGCGCCTTGGCCAGCGCCTCTTCGCCGCCCCCGACGATGGCCACAGCTTCGCCCTCAACCCGCATGAACACGGGGAAGGCGTTGAGCTTGGGAGCAGTGTGCGACATGGACGCGAGCGGAATCCTCAATGAGCTGCAGTTCTACGCGCGAGCGCGAGAAACCAGAAGGAACGCACTCGCGCATCCCTTATCGGGATGCAATTGCTTTTCTGAAAGCATCCCGGCCAAGAGAAAAATATTTCTCATTTACAGATAGAGCGGATTCAAGCTGCTGTCGCAGGCCTTGATTTGTGGCTCTTTTAGCGCCCGGCGAGAAAAGCCGCAAAACTGTTTTTTCTAAATTCTACCAAGTTAGTAGATTAAAGTCGCAACCTCGGGATAGCCAGAATGTCCAACGCCGACGTGGCTGCCGACTGGAACATTACCGGCTCGAGGTGCGTTCTCAAAAGGCCCGTCATGTCGGATCGAAATCCGGCTGCGGAATGCCAACTAAAGGTCGCCACGCGGCTAAAAAGGAGCCCTGTCATCATGAACACAATCATACTCAAGCACGGTATCTGGGTGATCGTGGCCGATGGCGAGAAGGCGCTTTTCCTCAGGAACGCCGGTGACAACAAATATCCGAATCTCGAGGTGGTGCAGGAAATGCAGCAGGACAACCCGCCCACCCGCGAGCAAGGCAGTGA
>NZ_RZQE01000639.1:0-2715 GCF_004022955.1 Mesorhizobium sp. M7A.F.Ca.US.002.01.1.1
GGCATAGGTGATCGAGGGGTCGCTGGCGCGACCTGCTGTCGGCCGAACGCGAGGTGGTGCTGGAGCCGGACGGCGCCAGCGACCCCTCGATCACCTATGCCGTTGTATGGAAGCAGAAGCCGAACATCCTGGCGTCGCTGCCCAATCTGCGCGCCATCTTCTCGATCGGCGCCGGCGTCGACCATATCTTCGCCGATCCCGGCCTGCCCGACGTGCCGATCGTCAAAATCGTTGCCGACAACCTCACCCAGTACATGACGGAATATGTCGTCTGGCGGGTGCTCGACCATCACCGCCAGGGCCTGCTCTACCGGTCGCAGCAGTCGAAGAAGATCTGGCATGAGCCGCAGCAGAGGCCTGCCGGTGACATTTCGGTCGGCATCATGGGCCTCGGCAGTCTCGGCCGCGCCGCGGCCTCGGTGCTGCTCTCGCTCGGCTTTGCCGTCAATGGCTGGTCGCGCAGCGACAAGGCCATGCAAGGCGTCGCGACCTATTCCGGCGAAGCTGGATTGATCCCCTTCCTCAAGGCAACCGACATCCTGGTGGTGCTTCTGCCGCTGACGCCGGAGACCAAGGGCATCATCAACTACGGCGTGCTGAAGGAGCTGCGGAAACGCAACGGCCTCGGCGGCTCGGTGCTGATCAATGCCGGGCGTGGCCGCCTGCAGAAGGATGCCGACATTTTGCGGGCGCTGGATGACGGCACGTTGAAGGAGGCAAGCCTCGACGTGTTCGAGGTCGAACCGCTGCCGAAGACCAGTCCGCTGTGGGGGCATCCGAAAGTGTTCGTGACGCCACACGCGGCGGCGACCTCCGATCCGGTGCATCTGGCGCCGATCATGCTGCGCCAGATGGACGCCTTCGAACGCGGCGAAAAGCTCGACAATCTGGTGGACCGCAAGGCGGGGTATTAGCTAGCCGGGCAGAGCGAGCTTCTTCTGCTTGTTTGGCTGGCCGCAGTCGCGTCGATCGATCGACCGGTTCATGGCATCGATCTCACCGCTCGCCTTGTCGGTATCGCGCTTGGCCTTCGAGCGCATGTCCGGCGTGAACGGGCCGAAGCCCATCGCCGGATTGGAGAAGGTCGGCTTGGCCTTGATCGGCAGGTTGTATTGCTGCGCCAAGCCATTGCGCTGCGCCAGCAACTGGTCGCACGGCACGCTGTCGTATTGCAGGGACGACTGGACGTTCGCATCCTGCTGTTCCGACATCGAAGTGCCACCGACACAGCCGGCGGTCAGCAGGCAAGAGGCCAAGATCATCATGTTCCAGCGCATCGGCTATGCTCCTCTTGATATCCCGCCCTGACGCGAGCAGATCGCAAATATCAGTCGCGCATGCAAATCGGACTTTTTCACAGCAGGAATATTTGCGAGGCGGCGAGGCTGCCCCTCCGCAGGCGCGCGGCTGACGGAGCATCAAACGAAAAACCCGCCTGTCCGGCGGGTCACTGGCGCAAATCAGCACCATCGGCGAAAATGTACCATAGCTGAGGGCAGGGTGTCAAGAAAAAATTCCTATCGCACCCGACGAAAAGCTGCCGACACCGCCGACCGGCTGTCGTCAGGTCTTTTGTTCAGCTGAGTTCGGAGCCCTGACCACAACGACCAACCCGTTGACGTGTTCCCCGCGATCCTGCCGGATCGCGGTTGGTTCCAGTGACAGGACCGAAAGCCCGTTGGCGGCCAGCACGTCGAGCACATAGCGTTGCGCATGCGCATAGCGGCGTGACGGCAGCAGCGCAAAATCGCCATCGCCAGCCAGCGTCTCGACGGAAAACGCGAACAGGCCATCCGTGGCCAGCAGGCCGGCAATCGTCTTCACCACGCCGCCCAGCGCACCGACATAGATGAAAACATCGGCCACCGTCACCAGATCGGCTTTCGGACCGGCATAGGGAAGATCCCGCAGATCGGCCTTGTCGAGGAAATCGTAGACGCCCTTGGCCCGCGCCTTTCTCAGCATTTTGGCCGAAATGTCATACCCCTCCAGCCGGTCGGCGATCGGCCGCAGCCTCTGCCCCATCAGGCCTGTGCCGCAGCCGAGATCGAGCGCCAGCGCGAAGCGGCCCGGCCTTGCCGCTCGAATGGCCTGGTCGAGCATCCCAGGCAGGCGGTAACCCAGCCTGCCGACCAGGGACTCGTCGAAGCTCTCGGCATAATGGTCGAACAAGGTCTCGACGAAGGCGCTGGGGAGCGCATCGACCGCCGGCGCCATGCCGATCAATTGCAGGTTCAGTGCAGCGCCTTGACGATCCGATGGATCGAGTTGCAACGACATCGTCCACGCCTGTGCGGCCAGATCCGCCGCGCCCGCCGCCTGCTGCATCTCGCCGAGGCGAAACCAGCCCATCGCCCATTGCGGCGTTATTTCCAGTGCACCGAGCAGCAATTCCGCCGCCGCCGCATGATCGCCATCAGCGTGCAGCATCTCGGCATAGTCGGCGCGGCGATCGGCGTTCAAGTCGCCTGACGAGGCCTGAAGCGGTTTCATGGCGGCGGGTCCTGCCGGCGGATCGAGCCGGCGGTGCTCTATGCGGGAGTCAGCAGTGACTTACAACAGGCTTCCCGCCGCGGAATTATATCCTATCTTGGAGACCATGCGCACCAGTGTTCTGCTTCATCCCCGGCCCGAGGGCCTCTATTGCCCGCCGGGCGATTTCTTCATCGACCCGGTGCGGCCGGTCAACAGGGCACTGATCACGCATGGCCATTC
>NZ_RZQE01000063.1:0-19407 GCF_004022955.1 Mesorhizobium sp. M7A.F.Ca.US.002.01.1.1
CGATGCGGCCGATCAGTTCCTCCAGCGCCTCGTAGGCGACAAGCGCCTCGCCCAGCCTGCCGGCGCTGCCGCGCTCGGCTTCGGCGGCCAGCGTACCCTTCCAGCGGCTCTCGAAACTGGTGGCATCGGTGGCGGCCTTGGCGATGTCGCGCTTCAGCTCCGGCGCGTCCATGCCGGCATAGAGGTCGGCAAGGTTCCATTCCGGCAGGTCGCCCAGCTCGGCCGCGCCTTGACCCGACGCCGGCGCCGCCAGCCGCCGTGCGGAAACCATGTGCCCAGAATCCCTATGCATTGCCGACACCTTCCGTGGCCAAGGTTCAAGGAGAAACGAGAAGCCGGTCAAATCCTAAGGAATTCATTCACCGGGTTTTTTGAAACCTTATTTAGAACCCTGTGCCAAGATGGTCCACAGGGCAGAATTCCTCGGGCGGGCAGTCACACCAGTCATGACAGGTTCCATACTCATAGTCGATGACGATCCGGTGCAACGCCGGCTGCTCGAAGCGGCGGTGACGCGGTTCGGCTACAGCGCAATCGTCGTCGACGGCGGCGCGGCCGCTCTCGACATCCTCGATGGACCCGGCGCCCGCGAGGTGTCGGTGGTCATCCTCGATCTGGTCATGCCCGGTCTCGACGGTATCGGCGTGCTGAAGGCGATGCGCGAGCGCGACATCAACGTGCCGGCGATCGTGCAAACCGCGCAGGGCGGAATCGAGACCGTGGTTTCGGCGATGCGTCATGGCGCCTTCGATTTCGTCGTCAAGCCGGCGTCTCCCGACAGGCTGCAGGCATCGATCGGCAATGCGCTCAAGGTCGAGGCCGTCGAGGGCGAGGTCAAGCGCACATCGCGCCGGCGCGGCGGCCTCCTGACCTTCAAGGACATGATCACGCACAGCCCGGCCATGGACAGGGTGATCCGTCTTGGCCAGAAAGCGGCGGCATCCAACATCCCGATCCTGATCGAGGGCGAGTCCGGCGTCGGCAAGGAACTGGTGGCGCGCGCCATCCAGGGCAGTGGCGACCGCCGCACGAAACCCTTCGTCACCGTCAATTGCGGCGCCATTCCAGACAATCTGGTCGAATCGATCCTGTTCGGTCACGAGAAGGGCTCGTTCACCGGGGCCACCGACAAGCACACCGGCAAGTTCGTCGAAGCGCATTCGGGCACGTTGTTTCTCGACGAGATCGGCGACCTGCCGCTCGACGTGCAGGTCAAGCTGTTGCGCGCGGTCCAGGACGGCGAGGTCGACCCGGTCGGTGGGCGCTCGACCGTCAGGGTCGACATCAGGCTGATTTCGGCGACGCACCGCAACCTCCTGCAGCAGGTCAAGGACGGCAAGTTCCGCGAGGATCTGTTCTACCGGCTGAACGTCTATCCGATCTTCGTGCCGCCGCTGCGCGACCGCCGCGACGACATCCCGTATCTGGTCACCCATTTCATGGAGAAGGTCGCGCCGGCCGACCCGCACCGTCGCCTGCAAGGTATTTCGGCGGCAGCGCTCGCCGTGCTGCAGGCCTATGACTGGCCCGGAAACATCCGGCAGCTCGAAAACGCCGTCTTTCGCGCCTCGGTGCTTTGCGAAGGCGATATGTTAACCGCGGAGGACTTCCCGCAGATCCGGGCGCAAGTGGAAGGCACCGTCAACCTCGATATGGATGGCGACGCGCCGTCGCCGTCCTTGCCTTTGCAGGCGCGCGATGACGAAGCCTTGCCCGGCGAGGGCGGCCCGGCAATCGCGTTCGATCCGCCGGCAAGGCTGCAGCCTCGCTTCGGCACGTTGCGGGCGCTCGACGAGCGCGGCAATGTGCGGGCACTTGCCGATGTCGAACTCGAGATGATCAAGCTTGCCATCGATCACTACAACGGACAGATGAGCGAAGTCGCCCGCCGACTCGGCATCGGCCGCTCGACGCTCTATCGCAAGCTCAAGGAACACGGCATCGATCCGGAGACAGGCCGCGTCGATCGACTCGCCTCCTAAGGGCGATGCCGGGCTGAGCTTTGGCCCGGCTTCCGGCTTTGCCACAAGGCCGGCGCCAGCTTGCAATGCCACAACGGGCCTTGTGTCGCCGTTTCAGCGGCATTGTGGCTGTCCCGTGGACAGCTCTGTTCACGCATTAAGGCTAACGGTAACAGATCGTGTTCGGGGCGAAGGCGAAAATCTGATCTAAACCAGCGGTTTACCAAGAAACCTTGTGAACAATTTTTGACGGGATATCGCCACGGTGTTACCGCATTTCGGCTTCAATAAGCGATGATTAACCATTAGGATCGATATTCGGGTGTGCTAATGCCACATCCGTTTGGACAAATCCGGGGACAAACGGCAGCCTGCAAGGCCTTTTGATTTGAACAGAATCGAACGACACACAAACAGGCGGCACCATCATTTGAGCGTCTGGCCGAAGTGGCTGGCAGTGTTGGTTGTCGCTTTTGGTTTTGTTGCCGCGGCTGCGAGCGGAGCCAGCGCCGAAACACGGTCGCTGAAGCTTTATCATCTCCACACCCACGAGAAGGCCGAGATCGTCTACAAGCGCAACGGCCGCTACGTTCCCGAGGGTCTCCGCAAGATCAACATCATTTTGCGCGACTGGCGTCGCAACGAGCCGACCAAGATGGATCCGCGCCTGCTGGATCTCGTCTGGGAGGCGTATCGGGAAGCAGGTGCCACGGACTACATCCAGGTCGTGTGCGGCTATCGCTCGCCGTCGACGAACTCGATGCTGCGCAGCCGCAGCAGGGGCGTGGCCGAGAAGAGCCAGCACATGCTCGGCAAGGCGATGGATTTCTATATTCCCGGCGTGCCGCTGAAAAAGCTGCGCAACATCGGCCTCAAGATGCAGGGCGGCGGCGTCGGCTACTATCCGTCATCGGGTTCGCCGTTCGTCCATATGGATGTCGGCAATGTGCGCCATTGGCCCGGTATCAGCCGCCAGGAACTGGTCTCCCTGTTCCCCAATGGCAAGACGCTGCATGTGCCGAGCGACGGCAGGCCGCTGCCCGGCTTTGAGCAGGCGCTCGCCTCCTACAAGGCGCGCAAGGGATCGGGCTCGCCGGCCATCGAGATGGCCAGTGCCGGCGGCAGCAGCAAGAAATCGGGTGGATTCCTGTCGGCTTTCTTCGGTGGCGGCGGCGACGACGAGGCCGATGACAGCGCCGATGTCGAGACCGCTTCGGCCGCCCCCCCGCCCAAGGCGAGAAACCTGAAGCCGGCAGCGGCGGCCAAGACCAGCAACCTCCCGGGCATCGCCATCGTGGCGCCGGAGAATGCGCGGCGCGCCGAGATTCCGCAGGTGACCGAACAGCAGGCTCCGGAGCCTGAACAGGACACGCCGGAGACGATCATCGCGGCATTGCCGGCCCGAAGCATTCCGCTGCCGGATTTCGCACCGCGGCCGAAAGCCGATGTCGGCGCGCAGCAGCCTGAGAATGTTCCCTTCGCGATGGCGGAGGCGACAGCCACCACCGAGCAGGCCGTGGCGACCGCGCATGCGCCGGCGAGCGTTCCTTTCGGCATGGCCGATGCAACGGCTTCGGCTGATGCGACCCAGGTCGCGGTCAACAACATACCGTTGCCGACATGGCGTCCCGACAATTCGCTGCCGGCCGCTCTGGCTGCGCCGCCCAGCAAGGATGTGCTGATGGCGCTGGCCGAGACGGCCGACCAAGGCAAGACCGCGACCGATGCGTTCTCGGTGCTGCCGACGGCGCGGCCCGAGATGGCCAGGCCGGACGCGGTCAAGGCCGTGCTCGACGAGGCCAATGCCCAGGTCGGTGCGGCCGATTACCAGCTTGCTTCCTTGTCCGGGTCCGAGCCGCGTTCGGCGTTCAACGATCCGGGCACCAACGCCGCATCGCCGCGCGATGCTGTCGTGGCCCGCCCAGTCGGTTCCGATCCGGCCGCCGCGATCGGCGCCGGCGTCAAGACGACGCGCAAGGAATCGAGAGCCACCGCCCGCGACCTGAAGCCAGGCCCCAAGGCCATGGTGGTTGCAGCCGCACCGCAGGCCGCCCGTTGGGCCTTGACCAGCGGCGAGCAGGTCGCCACCGTTTCAAGCGCGACGACGGCGCCGGGTTACGCCTACAGCATCGTGCACACGCCGCCGAGCGAGGTCTACACCGCTGGCTTCCAGCCGAGCAGCCAGGTGGCCGATGCCAATCGCTTCACCGGCAACGCCGTCAAGTTCATGTCGGTAGCCCGCTTCCAGACCAAATGACGGCAAACCAATCGACAAAGCCGCGCCGGGCAACCAGCGCGGCTTTTTGCTGCGTGGCCGGATCCGGTCGCGCGGCCCGCCGGCTTCCGATCACACCGGCCTGACATTGCCGTGATCGTGGAACGCCTCGGGCCGTCAACGGTTTCTCCCTCGTTCGTTCAAACCCGGGGATACCCATGAAGAAGATTCTACTGGCATCGGTCATCGCGTTGGCAACCGCTTCGGCGGCCGTCGCCCCTACGCAGGCCGAAACCATTGTCGTCAAGACCCACGATCACATGCACATGAAGAAGCACTGCCGGACCAAGGTTGTCACGACCTGGAAGCATCATCATAGGGTGGTCAGGGAAGTCAGGGTCTGCAACTGATCCGGCCAAGGCAGGCCTGGAAAAAACATCCGGCGGAAACCCGGTAGACGCAAGTCGGCCGGGTTTTTCCATGCCGCCATGAAAGCCTTATTTTGCGAGCTTGCTCGCCGCGCGCGCCAAGGCTTCGATCTCGTCCCATTTGCCGGCCTTGACGAGGTCGTCGGGCGCCACCCAGGAACCGCCGACGCAGACCACGTTGGGCAGGCTGAGATAGTCAGCCGCGTTCTTGGCCGAGATGCCGCCGGTCGGGCAGAATTTCACATCGGCGAGCGGCGAGGCGAAGGCCTTCAGCGAAGCGATGCCGCCCGACTGCTCGGCCGGGAAGAATTTCAGAAAGCGCAAGCCGGCTTCGCGCGCGGCCATGATCTCGCCGGGGGTGATCGCACCGGGCAGCAGCGGAACATCGCTGGCGGCGGCTGCCGACAGAAGCTCGCAGGTGATGCCGGGGCTGACGATGAAGCGCGAGCCCGCGGCAGCCGCCTCTTCGAACTGCCTGGCATCGAGAATGGTGCCGGCGCCGACGATGGCTTCCTCGACTTCACCAGCGACCCGCCGGATCGCTTCCAGCGCGTCGGCGGTCCTCAGCGTGATCTCGATCGCAGGCAGGCCGCCGCGCGCCAGAGCGCGGGCCAGCGGCACGGCATTGGCGACATCGGAGATCTTCAGCACCGGGATGACGGGCTGGCCGTTGAGGAGCGACAGAAGTTTTTCGGTCTTGCTGGGCATGTGTCTCTCCGTGGCGTGGGACAATTCAACCGATTAGCAGAAGGCCGTTTTCCTGTCCACGAAACCGGCCGTGTCGCGATGTCACGCGTCGCCCATACTCGCCAAGCCCAAGTTGACAAGGGTGGCTGCCGGCTCGATGGTGCCGACAGCTTTTGCCCCGGTGGCTTTTCAGGATAGGAATTTTTTCTTGACTCCCTGATCTCAGCTATGGTACAAATTCGCCCATGGTGCAGATTTGCGCCAGCGACCCGCCGAACAGGATGCCTGCTTTGCCTTGAATCGGCTTGCTCGAGCGTCTAGTGGCTTCGGCAATGACATCACTTCCACCCCTTCGCGTCGCCGCGCTCTACCGGTTTGCCCGGCTCGACGCTTTCGAAGAACTGCGCGCGCCGCTCGCCGCATTCTGCTGCGGGCGCGGCATAAAGGGAACGCTGCTGCTGGCGCATGAAGGCATCAACGGCACCGTCGCCGGCAGCGAGACGGCAATTGCCGAACTGATCGCGTATCTCGAAGCCATCGAAGGGCTTGCCGGACTCGAGGTCAAGTACAGCGCGGCCGCGGACATGCCGTTCCATCGCATGAAGGTGCGGCTGAAGCGCGAGATCGTCACCATGGGTGTCGATGACATCGATCCTTCGAAAAGTGCCGGCACCTACGTCGCGCCGGCCGACTGGAACGCTCTGATTTCGCAGCCCGGCACTGTCATCATCGACACGCGCAACGCCTATGAGGTGTCGATCGGCACGTTCAAGGGTGCGATTGACCCGGCCACCGCAAGCTTTCGCGAGTTCCCGGCCTGGGTGGAAACGCACCGGGCGGAGCTCGAAGGCCGCAAGGTTGCGATGTTCTGCACCGGCGGCATACGCTGCGAAAAGGCAACCGCCTATGTCAAATCGCTCGGCTTCGAGGATGTCTTCCATCTCAAGGGCGGTATCCTCAAATACCTCGAGGAGGTTCCGGCCGAACAGAGCCTCTGGCAAGGCGAGTGCTTCGTCTTCGACGAGCGGGTTTCGGTGTCGCACGGTCTTGCCGAGGGTGACGCGGAACTGTGCCGCGCATGCCGCCACCCGCTGACGCCGGGCGAGCTGACATCGCCCAAATTCGCTGCCGGTATTTCGTGCCCGCATTGCTTCGATGCGCGTTCGGACGAGGACCGCCAGCGTTATGCCGAGCGCCAGCGCCAGGTCGAGCTTGCGCAGGCGCGGGGCAGGGGGCCGCATATCGGCTCCTGATCCAGCATCGTGCTGCTGCAAAGCGGCTGCCTGTCATTGCAATCTCAAGTTTCGGGACCTACGTCTTCGACGTTCGAAACCCGCCCGTTGGCCGGGCAAATCCTGGAGGCACTGAATGTTCGATCCCAAGAAGCTTCTCGACGATCTGCTCGGCTCGCAAATCCCCGGCACCAGCGGCACCGTTCGCGACAAGGCGGGGCAGGCCGTGCAGATGGCCAAGGACAATCCGCTGGCCGCCGGTGCGCTGGCCGCGGTGCTGCTCGGAACCGGTACTGGCCGCAACGTGACGGGCGCCGCGGTGAAGCTTGGCGGACTGGCCGCGATCGGCGGCCTCGCCTACAAGGCCTACCAGAATTACAAGGCCGGCAACGCGCCCGCGGAAGCACCGGCGGCCGGCCAACCGGAATTGCTGCCGCCGCCCAAGGATACCCCCTTCCACCCGTCGCAGGCGCCGCAAGGCGAGGACGAATTCACGCTGACCCTGGTGCGGGCGATGATCTCGGCGGCGAAAGCCGATGGCCATATCGACGATGAAGAGCGCCAGAAGATCGCCGGCAAGCTCAGCCTGGCCGGCATAGGCTCCGATGCCGAAAAGTTCCTGATGGCGGAGCTGGCAAGCCCGCTCGACCTCGACACGCTGGTGGCCGGCGCCAAGACCGATGCGCAGAAGCTCGAACTCTACACGGCGTCGCGCCTGACCATCGATCCCGACACACGCGCCGAGCGCGGTTATCTCGATCTGCTCGCCGGCCGGCTCGGCCTGCCGGACGCGCTGGTCGACCATGTCGAGGCGACGGTTTCGGCGGCCAAGGTGCCGGCCAAGGCCGGGACGTCACCCAATCCGCGCTGGTAGGCCAAAACGGCACAGGGGGCACTTTCCGGGTTAACCGCTCATTAACCCAGCAAGCGCATCATTCAACACAGTCGGATCGGCTTTTCCTCCTCCCAAGCCCGGTTCAGATCAGGGGCGGTCGCCAATGGCCGCCCTTTTTGTCGGTCCGGCCGGATGGACACGCTTGCCATCGCCGCCGTCATTTGCGATGCCTTCCTTTTCGAGCCAACCCCCCAAAATCAGTCGAGCAAGCGCAGCGCTGCCGGAGGACAATAGCCATGACCGAGCAAAGAACCGCCATCGTCACCGGGGCCGGCACGGGCATCGGCAAGAGCGTCGCCACGGCGCTGCTCAAGGCCGGCTGGAACACGGTGTTCTGCGGACGCCGCAAATCCGTGCTGGATGCAGCCGTGGCTGAGGCCGGGTCCACCGGCGCCAAGGCCCTGGCGGTTGCCTGCGATATCAGCAAGGCAGGCGAGGTCGACGATCTGTTCGAGACCGTGGCGGCGGCCTTCGGCCGTGTCGACCTGCTCTTCAACAATGCCGGCATGGGCTACAAATCGACGCCGATCGACGAGATACCGGTCGAAGTGTGGAACGATATCGTCGGCGTCAACCTCACCGGTTCGTTCCTGTGCGCCCGTGCCGCCTTTGGCGCCATGCGCAAGCAGAAGCCGATGGGTGGCCGCATCATCAACAACGGTTCGGTGTCGGCCTATGCGCCGCGCCCAGGCTCGGTGCCCTACACGGCGACCAAGCATGCCATCACCGGACTGACCAAGACGCTGGCGCTCGACGGCCGGCCCTATGACATCGCCTGCGGCCAGATCGACATCGGCAATGCGCTGACCGACATGGCGCAGCCGATGACGGTCGGTGTGCCGCAGGCCAATGGCTCGATCGCAGCCGAAGCGGTGATGGATGTTCAGCGCGTCGCCGACGCCGTCGTCCACATGGCCAGCCTGCCGCTCGACGCCAACGTGCTGTTCATGACCGTGATGGCGACCAAGATGCCGTTTGTCGGGCGTGGGTGAGCAGCCCGGTTCGCGTAAGCGAATTCATCGTGCCAGTGGCACGATGAAAGGCCGGCGAACGCTGGGACGCTGCGAAGCAGCGGGGACCCAGCCGGATGGTTTTATTTCCCGGCCAGCGGCACGCCGGGCTTGAACAGCAGAATGGGCCTGATCTCGTAAACGGCGGTGGGATTGACGCGGCGAAGGTCGCGGGCGATCGCGATGGCCTCGTCTCGCGTGGCGCAGTCGACGACATAGAGCCCGAGCAACTGTTCCTTGGTTTCGGCGAAAGGACCGTCGATGATCACACCGTCGCCCGGGCCGCGCAGGGTGATGGCATCCTGTGTTGCGCCCAGACGCGCGGACGGCCCCAGCGTGCCTTCCTCATGAAGCCGGGTGTTGATCTTCAGCAGGTCGGCCATAAGTGCTGCATCTTCCTGCGGCGTCAGCGCCTTGATCGCATCTTCCACGTGATAGGCAAGGATTGCGTAGAACATTTTATGTCACCTGCTTCGATCCTGATCCAGGGAGCGTAGCGGTTCCCGACACGCCCGCCCAGCCTTGGCCGTGCGTGTCCGGACAGATCATGACACCATCATGGTCGCCAGCCGCAACCATCCGGAAAGAGGCCACCGGCCTGCTTTGAAGCCTACTTCGCCAGGAATGCTCCGATCCGCTCCAGCGCGCGCAGGATGTTCTCCTCGGAATTGGCGTAGGAGAGCCTGATATAGCCTTCGCCGAGAATGCCGAAATCGGGGCCGCCGATCAGCGCCACGCCGGCCTCGTCGAGCAGCGCCGAGGCGAGCTTCTTGGCCTTCCAGCCGGTCTTCGAGACGTTGGGGAAGGCGTAGAACGCGCCCTTGGGCGTGATGCAGGATATGTTGGGCAGGGCGTTCAGTCCCTCGACGACGATCTTCCGGCGGCGGTCGAAGGCGCGCATCATCTCGTCGACGTCGTCCTGCGGGCCGTCGATGGCGGCTATGCCGGCAAACTGGCTCGGCGCGTTGACGCAGGACCAGCAATTGACCGCCAGCTTGCGCACCTTGTCGTAGAGATGGGCGCCCTTGTCGCCATTCGGCCAGATCGACCAGCCCATGCGCCAGCCGGTCATCGCCCAGGTCTTCGACCAGCCGTTGAGCACGATCAGCCGGTCGCGGATTTCGGGAAAGCCGAGCAGCGAGCAATGCGTCTCGCCATCATAGGTCATGACGTCGTAGATCTCGTCGGAGAGGATGGCGACCTGCGGATGCGCCTCCAGCCCCTTGACCAGTTTCTCGATCTCGGCGCGAGGCGTGACGCCGCCGGTCGGATTGGCGGGCGAGTTGAGGATCAGCAGCCTGGTCTTCGAGGTGATCAGCGCCAGCGTCTCCTCGGCCGAGAAGGCAAAGCCGTTTTCTTCGCGCATCGGCACGGGAATGGGTGCCGCACCCGTGAACTCGATCATCGAGCGGTAGATGGGGAAGCCGGGGTCCGGGTAGAGGATCTCGGCGCCGGGCTCGCCGAACATCAGGATCGCGGCGAACATGGTCGGCTTGCCGCCGGGCAGGATCATCACCGTTTCGGGCGATATCTCGACACCGGTGGTGGTCAGCGTGCGGCGCACCACCGCCTCGCGCGTCGCCAGCAGGCCATTGGCCGGCGTGTAGCCGTGATGGCCGTCGCGCAGCGCCTTGATCGCCGCCTCGACGATGTGCTGCGGCGTCTTGAAGTCGGGCTGGCCGATGCCGAGATTGACGATGTCGCGGCCTTGTTGGGCAAGTGCTGTGGCCCTCGCAAGCACGGCGAAGGCGTTTTCCTCGCCAAGGCGGTCGAAGGCCGAAATCGTGTGGAGCATTTTTCCCGTCCGTGTGGTTCTTGCTGTTGGGTCGCGTTTTTGTGAGCCTCAGCCCGCAAAAGTCAAACGGATTGGAGCATTCGGTGTCGGAAAATCTGAAGGGTTGGCAACCGCGTCCGCGGCCCGAACGCAAGACCATCGACGGTCGATACGTCCGGCTTGAACCGCTGAGCGCTGCAAAACACGGCGACGGCCTCTATGAAGCGTCCTCCGTGTCCGATATCGACGACCGCTTCGCCTGGTTGCCCGACTATCCGCCGGAGACCCGCGCCGCCTTCCAGCCATGGCTGGACAAAGTCGAAGCCAGCGAGGATCCGCTGTTCTTCACTGTCATCGACAAGGCCAGCGGCAAGGTCGCCGGACGCCAGACGCTGATGCGCATCGATCCGGCCTACGGCGTCATCGAGATCGGCAACATCTATTGGGGACCGCTCATCTCGCGCAAGCCGGGAGCAACCGAAGCGCAGTTCCTGTTCATGAAATACATCTTCGACGGGCTCGGCTATCGCCGCTATGAATGGAAGTGCAACAACCGCAACGAGCCATCGAAGCGGGCGGCCGAGCGGTTCGGCTTCAAGTTCGAAGGCATTTTCCGCCAGCATCTCATCGTCAAGGGTGAAAACCGCGACACTGCGTGGTATTCGATCATCGACAAGGAATGGCCGGCGCTGCGCAGTGCCTATGAGGCGTGGTTCGATCCGGCCAATTTCGATGGCGACGGCCGGCAGAAGCGACGGCTCGAGGATTTTCGCGCGGAATTCGGCGCTTAGGAGTTCACTATTGGCACATACCCACGATCACACCGGGCACGGTCACGGCCCTGGTCATGTGCATGGCTCGACCGACAAGAAACGCGTTCTGATCGCAGCCTGCCTGACCGGCGGCTTCATGGTCGCCGAGGCGCTTGGCGGCATCCTCACGGGCTCGCTGGCGCTGCTGGCCGATGCCGGCCACATGCTCGCCGATTCGATCGCGCTCGGCCTTGCCTGGTATGCGTTTCATCTTGGCGGCCGGCCGGCGACCGTTCGCCTCACCTATGGCTTCGGCCGGGTCAAGACGCTGGTGGCCTATACCAACGGCATCGCCATCTTCGTCATCGCGCTGTGGATCGTCTATGAGGCCTGGGGACGCCTGCAGGCGCCGGCGCCGGTGCTTGGCGGGCCGATGCTGGTGGTGGCGATCCTCGGCCTGCTGGTGAACCTCGGCTCGTTCTTCGTGCTGCATGGTGGCGACCGCGAGAGCCTGAACATGCGCGGCGCCATCCTGCATGTGCTTGGCGACCTGCTCGGCTCGGCGGCGGCCATCGCGGCGGCGCTGGTCATCCTGGCGACCGGCTGGACGCCGATCGACCCGATCCTGTCGGTCCTGGTTTCACTGCTGATCCTCTACACGGCGTGGTCGCTGATGCGGGAGGCCGCCCATGTCCTGCTCGAGGGCGTGCCGCCAAGCCTCGACCGAGATCTGATCGCCAGGGATATCCAGACGACGATCCACGGCGTACGCGAAGTGCACCACATGCATGTCTGGTCGCTCGACGGGACCAGCAATATGGCGACGCTGCATGCCTGTCTCGACGAGGGCGTCGATGCGCATCAGGCGGTGAGTGCCGTCAAGAAGCGGCTTGCAAGCGAGCACGGCATCAGCCATGCCACCGTGGAACCGGAATTCGGCCAATGCGCCGACGATGGCGACGAGCACGACCACGGGCACGAGCATGAAGCGGCTGCATACCACGACCACCATCACTAGGACCGGATCGATCGATGTCGATCGTCCTGCCTCAGGAGTTGCAAAACCTTGAAAACCAGCTTGACGAACGCCCATCCTCCGGACGCGGCATGATGGACCGCGACACCAGGAACGCGGTCATCGCCGCCGCGTGGATCATGCTGCTGTTCGGTATAGGCGCCTACTATCTGCCGACCGTGATGCTGGCACTCGGCAGCCTTTCCACCGTGCTGGCCGGCGCCTTTGGCATCGTCTTCGTGCTGGCGTTCTTCTCGGTGTTCTGGCTGCGCGCCCGCAACCAGCGCAAAAACCAGGGTAAATAGGCAAGGGATCTTCGACATGCGCATTCTGATCACTGGCGCCGCGGGTATGGTCGGCCGCAAGCTCATCGCCCGGCTGGCCAAGGACGGGACGCTGCGCGGGGGCAAGATCACCGCGCTCGATCTCCACGATATCGTGCCGCCACAGGCGCCGAGCCTGGATGGCGTCAGCGTCACGCTGCACACCGGCGATCTCGCCGAAGCGGGTGCCACCGAGCGCCTGGTCGCATCGCGCCCCGACGTCGTGTTCCACCTTGCCGGCATCGTGTCGGGCGAGGCGGAAGCGAATTTCGATCTCGGCTACCACGTCAATCTCGATGGCACGCGCGCCCTGTTCGATGCCATCCGGGTGGCGGGCTTTGCGCCGCGCGTCGTCTTCACCTCGTCGATCGCGGTGTTCGGCGCGCCGTTCCCGGACGTCATTCCCGATGACTTCCATCCGACGCCGCTGACCTCTTATGGTACCCAGAAGCAGATGAGCGAAGCGCTGCTGGCCGACTATTCCAGGCGCGGGTTCTTCGACGGTATCGGCATCCGGCTGCCGACAATCTGCGTGCGGCCGGGCAAGCCGAACAAGGCGGCGTCCGGCTTCTTCTCGGGCATCATCCGCGAGCCGTTGAGCGGCCATGAGGCGATCCTGCCGGTGCCGCGCTCGGTCGTGCACACGCATGCCAGCCCGCGCTCGGCGGTCAACTTCCTGATCCATGCGGCGGGGATCGACGGCAGCGCTGTCGGGCCACGCCGCAATCTGACCATGCCCGGCGTCGCCGTCACCGTCGGCGAGCAGATCGAGGCGCTGGAACGCATCGCCGGGCCGAAGGCGGCAGGCCTGATCCGCGAGGTTCCGGATGACACGATCTGGGCGATCGTCAAGGGCTGGCCGACGCGCTTCGAGGCAAAGCGGTCGCGGGAGCTTGGCTTCAGCGCCGAAAAGAGTTTTGACGAGATCATCCGCGCTCACATCGAGGATGAGCTCGGCGGCAAGATCGCGGGTTAAACTCCGACCCTCGTGGCGCCGGGCATCATCCGCCGCTCGCCAGGCTTGCCGACAGCAGCAGCAGTCCGAACAGGAACACGAAGGCGGCGCCGCCGATCTCGACGATCGAGTGGATGCGGTTGCCCATGCGGCCGTCGCCGGCGAAATAGACCGCCCAGTTCTTGGCGGTCACCGCCAGCGTCGCCAGTGCCGAAACGGTGATGGCGGTGCCCAGCGACATTGCCAGCACCGACAGCAGGCCGCCGAGCCAGAGGCCGTTGAGCAGGGCGAAGCTGAGCACGATCAGCGCGCCGGAGCAGGGGCGGATGCCGACCGCCGCCACCGCTGTCCAGGCCGTGCGCCAGTCGAAGCGGTCGCCCGACAGCAGCGCCGGATCGGGTGCGTGCGAATGGCCGCAGGTGTCGCAGACTTCGCCGGCCGCGTGATCGTGATGAGCATGATCGTGTTCGGCATGATCGTGATGATCGTGCGAAGGGCCGTGCACATGGTCATGCGCGTGCAGCGCGTGCGAATGGGCATGCGCCGAATGGCTGTGAGCTGCATGGGAATGGCCGGCATGCGAATGCGCGCCGTGCGAATGACCCCCGTGAGAATGACCGGCGTGAGAATGGCCGGCATGAGCCGCCGACAGGCTGTAGGCCGGGCCCTTGCCGAACAGACGCAGGACGGAAGGACCGAGTTTGCGCCACAGCAGCCAGGCGCCGAACAGGGTGACGAAGACAAAGCTCATGATCTCCATGAACCAGGCTGCGTCCGTCATCGAGACGGAGGTGCCGCGCAGGACGAAATAGGCGACCCCCATCACCGCGACCGCGGTCAGGCCCTGCAGCAGCGCCGAGACGAAGGACAAGAGGATGCCGCGCCGCAACGCCACTTCATTGGCCACCATGTAGGACGAGATCACCGCCTTGCCGTGACCGGGGCCGGCGGCATGGAAAATACCGTAGGCGAAGGACAGGCCGACGAGTATCCAGATCTTGCTGCCGTCCTGGCGCATCGCCTTCATCGCCGTTGCCAGCGCGCGGTAGAATTCCTGCTGCCTGAGATTGATCCACATCAGAATATGGGCGAACGGGCCGGTGGTGGGCGCCATGCCGTCATTGACGCCGATGCCGAGCGAACTCTGGGCATGAGCGGCGTCGGCGAAATGCATCATGGCGACTGTGAGGGCCAACAGGCCGAATGCCAAACGCAGGGACGGTTTCGTCACCGGCTTCATCCTTCTGGCTGACAGGTCAGTTCGAGCTTGGTGGCGAAGATCTTGCTCATATCGGTGCCGGTCGGATCGTTGAAAAAGGCATCGGTGAGGGTCTTCTGGTTTTCCTTGATGGCCTCGTCGGGGTCGGGACGGACCACCTTGCTGGTGCAGTTCGAGGGCAGGCCTTCGACCGTGATGTTGGAGTCCTCGGTGAAGTCGATCGCCGTGTAGAATGTCGGATCGTAGACGCCGATATCGATCTTGCCGTTGAGCTTGATCGGCACCTTCGGTTCGGACTCGAACAGGATGATCAGCTGGTCGTTGTCGAAATTGGCCATCAGATGCGGCGGCGGCGTCATCGCCACGTCCTTGCCGTCGACGGTGACGAGCTGGAAGTAATTGAACTCCGCCAGCGAGGCATGAACGGTGTCGGCGACTTCCTTCAGCTCCTTGTCGTCGAGCTTCAGGTCGGAGTTCTTGTCGAACTCCATCATCACCGTCGAGGAAAACAGGTCGTCGAAGCGCCAGAGATGACGCAGAGCCTTCACGCTTTGGTGATCCGGGGAGAGGATCACATCGAGGCGAGCCTCGGCGAAGACGTGTGGATGCACGTAAGCGGGTCCAGTGGCGGCAAAGCTAGCCGCCAAGGCCGAAGCCAGCATGATTGCGTGCCGTTTCAGGTGCATTCTCGGTCGCGATTCCCTAGGCTTCGGAAGAGTTGCCGAGAGTTACCAGAAAGGGGGCGAAATTGGGACCGCTGCTCGGCTGAAGTGGGTCAGGCAACTTCACGCGTCCTGAACCACTGCACCAGGAAGTCGACGAAAACGCGGACCTTGGCCGGCAGATAGCGGCGGTGCGGGTAGACGGCGAAGATGCCGCCGCCCGACAGGATACGGTCATCTATCACCGACACCAGCCGGCCGCTCGCGAGGTCGGGCGCGGCAATGAAATCCGGCAGGACGGTGAATCCCAGCCCGGACACGGCCGCGGCTCTCGCCGTCATCGGGCTGTTGACCTCGATCGGACCCGACACCGAAACGCTGACCGGATCGCCATTGTCGCCCTTGAACGGCCAGTTGTTCAGTCCGCGGCCATTGGTGTCGACGATGCAAGGCATGCGGCTGAGATCCTGCGGCCGTGTCGGCGTGCCATGCTTGGCGATCAGTTCGGGGGAGGCGCAGAGCTTTATCGAAAACGGCGCCAGACGCCTGGCGATCAGCGACGAGTTCTCCAGCCGCGAGATGCGCACCGCAAGGTCGAAGCCTTCCTCGACCAGATCGACGAAGCGGTCGTCGAGCTGGATGTCGAGCACGATGTCTGGATGCTGCTTGGCGAAGTCGATCAGCGACTGGCCGATCGGCGCGTCGGCGAAGGTGCGCGGCGCCGACAGCTTGATCCGGCCGCGCACGTCGCCGGAGGATTCGCGCACCGCGTCGGCCAGGCTGTCGACCTCGCGCACGATCTCCGAGGCGCGCCGGTAATACGTGTGGCCGGCCTCGGTCATCGAGAACTGGCGCGTGGTGCGGTTGAGCAGCAAAGCGCCGAGTTCGTCCTCCAGCTCGCGCACATATTTCGACAGCAAGGCCTTGGAGCGGCCGATCTTGCGCGCCGCCGCGGAAAAGCCCTCGGCCTCGACCACGTCGATGAAGGCACGCATGCGCGTCAGTGTGTCCATGGTCAGGCCTTTCGTGCCGCGTCGAGAAGTTTCCGGCCGAGCCGTATCAGGGCAATGTCGCTGCCGGAAGGGCCAAGCAGCGACAGGCCGAACGGGGCGCCGGCGACCGAGCCGACGGGCAGTGTGATCTGTGGAAAACCGGACAGGCCGGCCAGGCACAGAAGCTGGAGCGCCCGTTCGCGATAGGCCTGGAACTGCTCCGGCGTGCTGTCCACGTAAGGCGCCGGACCAGGCACCGTCGGCAGGACAAGGAAGCCGTCCTTGCCGAGCAGGGCGCTCAGTTCGCCGCGAAAGGTCAGACGCCGCACCTTCTCGGCCTGGGCTGTCTTGTCGTCGACGGCGCGGCCGAAGCCGAATCGCTCCTCGACGCCGGGGCCGAGGTCGCGCTCGCCGCTGGTGATCCATTCGCCATGCACCGCCCAGGCCTCCCTGGCCTGCAGCCGGCGAAAGCACCAGTAAAGTTCATCGGGAGATGAGGAGAAGCGGATTGCCGGCGTCGCCGGCGCGCCGAAAACCGCGCCCGCCAGCCCCTTCATTCCGGCATATTCGGCCAGCGCCGGGCGGGCGACCAATCCGTCCAGCCAATCCAGCGCCAGCGGCCGGTCCAACACGTGCTGGTGCGGATCGCGGCCGAGCAGCAGCTTGCCGACGGTCTCGTAGGTCTCGATGTCGTCGGCGAACCAGCCGAACGTGTCGAGGCTCGGCGCCAGCTTCATCGTGCCGTCGAGCGAAATGCGGCCATGCGTGGTGCGCAGCCCGATCAGTCCGCAAAAGCTCGCCGGTGCTCGGATCGAGCCGCCGGTGTCGGAACCAGTGGCGATATCGGCCAGCCTGCCCGCCACCGCCGCCGCCGACCCCGATGAGGAGCCGCCGGTGACGCGGTCGGGTGCCGCCGGGTTCACCGGAAACGAGAAATGCGCATTCTGACCGAACAGCGCGAAGGCGAGCTCGTCGGTCTGCGTCTTGCCGACGAAGCGTGCGCCGGCATCGAGGATCATCTGCACGGCGGGTGCGGTGCGCGAGGCTGCGTGGCTTTCGGCGAATTTTTGCAAATTGCCGCAACCGGTGCGGTAGCCGGCGACGTCGTATATGTCCTTGACGGCCAGCCGCAGGCCGGCCAGCGGGCCAAGCTGGGCATGTGCCACGGGCATCTGGCGAAGATCGAGAAAGGCGTTGAGAGGGCCGTGCGTGCCTGTCATCGTTCGATATCCGGATACGGTTGCCGCAACATTGTTCGACGCCAGAAATTTTACAACCTGCGATACGATTTTTATTGATTGTGAAAGTCTTCGCCCTTATATCGCGCTTGCCCAAAGTCGCACGTGCCTGTGGGTGTCCGCCGATCCTCGAATGGTGAGGGAAATCGGTAAGGTAACTGGAGCCAACCCCTCCAGTCGGTCTAGCGGCCAACCGCCAGCCCGAGGACACCTTGAAGCAACGACGGTGCGGGCCTTTCTGGTGTTCTGCCGGTTGTCCAAAAACCGGGGTTACTGAAGAGGCACACCTTCATTGCCGGCAGTGCGGACGGGTCTCCCATCCAAGCCAAGGCAGACAAAGCGAACCGAGGCCGGGCAAGGCCAAGGTTCACCGCCGCGAGACGGCGCTTCATGGTTCCGGGGTCTCCACCGGCTGGTTCCATGGATTTCCGTCCCGCCTTTGTCCACCGCGAGTTCGCGAGGCCGACAGCCCGCGTCCCGCAGCCTTATTGCGCGCCGAAAGGCGCTGATGGAGAGACCCCGATGGCCACCCAGCGCATCCTTGACTTCCTCGCCACCCGACGTCCGACCGGCCCCTGCCTCGTCGTCGACCTCGATGTCGTGCGCGACAATTTCCGCGCCTTCGAGAAGGCGCTGCCCGATTCCAGGATCTACTATGCGGTGAAAGCAAACCCGGCGCCGGAAATCCTGCGCCTGCTTGCTGCGATGGGCTCGTCCTTCGACACCGCTTCCGTTGCCGAAGTCGAGATGGCGATGGACGCTGGTGCGCCGGCGGACCGCATCTCCTTCGGCAACACCATCAAGAAGGAGCGTGACATCGCACGCGCCTACCAGCTCGGCATCCGCCTGTTCGCCGTCGATTGCGTCGAAGAGGTCGAGAAGATCGCCCGCGTCGCGCCCGGTGCGCGCGTGTTCTGCCGCGTGCTGACCGATGGCGAGGGCGCCGAGTGGCCGCTGTCGCGCAAGTTCGGCTGCGTGCCGGCGATGGCCGTCGACGTGCTGCGCCATGCCAAGGGGCTCGGCCTCGACGCCTATGGCGTGTCGTTCCATGTCGGCTCGCAGCAGACCGACCTGACCGCCTGGGACCGTGCGTTGGCCGACGCCAAGGTGGTGTTCGCGACGCTCGCCGAGGAAGGCATCGTCTTGAAGATGGTCAATATGGGCGGTGGTTTCCCGACGCGCTATCTGCGTGACGTGCCGGCCGCCCAGGCCTATGGCCAGGCGATCTTCTCGGCGCTGCGCAAGCATTTCGGCAATGCCATTCCGGAGACCATCATCGAGCCGGGCCGTGGCATGGTCGGCAATGCCGGCGTCATCAAGTCGGAAGTCGTGCTGATCTCGAAGAAGGCCGCCAACGACAATGTGCGCTGGGTGTTCCTCGACATCGGCAAGTTCGGCGGCCTGGCCGAGACGATGGACGAGGCGATCCGCTACCCGATCGTCACCGCGCATGACGGCACGGAGACCGCACCTTGCGTGCTCGCCGGCCCGACCTGCGATTCGGCCGACGTGATGTACGAGAAGACGCCCTATCCGCTGCCTTTGTCGCTGACCATCGGCGACGAGGTGCTGATCGAAGGCACCGGCGCCTACACGACCACCTACTCGGCGGTCGCCTTCAACGGCTTCGAGCCTCTCCGATCCTACGTGATCTGACGGCGCTTGCTCAGCGCATTTTCGAACGGCGAACCGGACACAACTTCGCCTGAAAATGCGCTGAGAGAGCCGATCAGATCATCCCAGGTGGGCGACTTTCGTCCACCCGGGCTCGCCTGTGGAACAGATCTCCGCTCGCCAGGGATTACGGAAATGGAAATGCCAGTTGAAATTGGGGGCCACGCACCGGCCTTTGTGATGGTTGCCGAAACCGCCGCCGATGTTGCGGCGCGCGAGGCGTTGCTCGATCGGGCCATGGGGCCGAAGCGCAGGAAAAAGTCGTCGGAGAAGCTGCGGCGTGGCCGGCGGCCCTCGGAAGGCCTGGCCTTCGTCGCCCGCGATGCTTCGGGCGGCGTCGCCGGCACCGTGCGGCTGTGGGACGTCAGGCTGGGC
>NZ_RZQE01000640.1:0-2703 GCF_004022955.1 Mesorhizobium sp. M7A.F.Ca.US.002.01.1.1
ATTCTTCACTATGAGCTACTGCGATGGGCTTCGCCTTTGAAGGCTTCGCGGGCGACCGGGTTGGCTGGATCTCGTCGCGAAACCAAATGGCTAGCCGCGCCCCTGGCTGAGGACGCGGGCTGACTAAGTTGGGTGTCGGACCGAGGTCCCGACAGTGATCTTCGCGGTTTAGTACCAGCGCCCACGGCCATAGAAGCCGCCGCCGCCTAGCAGAATGACAATAAGAACAATGACCAGAATTGTCGTGATATCCATATTCGCCTCCTATGAGTGCTCCCGGCCATGTTCGCCGCTTGCCGCCCTTTTGATGATTTGTGTTCTTGTGCCTGCCGTCAGGTGAGCGGCTTAACGCAAGCCAAAAAAGCTGAGTGCCGCTAGTACGATAACTACAGCTCCGACTATCCAAATAATGCTGTTCAAAACGGCACCCTTTATCTTTAGTTGTCTATAAAGAAAAACTATCACTTTTGAAGAAAACGATTGTGCGCCGTTCTTGTTCCGCCGTGATGGATTTATAATTCGGCTGGAAGAGCGCAGGCATTTAAGTACATTGCGGGCCACGCCGTGTCGGGCCCGAAATCCTGCACCACCACACCGCTAGAATGGCTCGATCTACGCAATGTGCAGAATAACCCGCCACCTTGCGGTAGCGGGCTTGCCTGAGACGGCATCGGCTCATGCTTTATCAGTAGGGCGAATTGCACTGCTGACGAGGGCCGTAGTTGGGCTGGAACGTGTTGTCCGAAGCGCGATAGCTCCGGTACCGGTCGTAGCACCACTCCACATGGGCATCGCCTCGGTGGACACGGTTCTGGTTGTTGTTGATGATCGCGCTGCTGATCAGCGCGCCAGTGGCGAATGCCGCCAGGGGAAACCAGTAGTCGCCATGGCGGCGATAGCCGCGATGATAGTCACGATAGCCGCGATGGCCATTCCAAGTGGTGCCATCATTTTGCGAAAAATTTCGATTGCGGTGGACGCCCCGGTGCTTCATCCACGGCTTGTAGTCGACCGCCCGCACATCGGATGAAGCGGATGGCGCTTGGGGCAGGAATATCCCGGCGGCGGCGGCAGGCATGGCGGCGGCGGCGAAAGACACTGACAATGTGGCCGCCAGCAAACCCGATACGATCTTTATCATTTCTTCTCCTTGAAGGGGTGGTTGACGTCCCTTATGACTTTAAAACGATTTAATCGCGTTGTGGTTCCGTCTGCGCTTCAAGGGAATGCGAACTTTATATGCCAAGGGGCGACTGTACATTGCGGCAAGCTGTCGCTTGGAATTATTTTATCATGCGTGCCCAATACTCTGGGAGAAGCGAAATGACCGTTAATGGTGCGGCGGAGTTAAAACGGCTTTCACGACTTAAGAGTGCGACGACTATTGCTGCCAACACGACCCCGAACGTCACTTCGGGTACAGGACGACAAATTGCACTTGCGATGCGAGATTCTCGTCACTCGGTGCGAGCGCTGAGCCGCCGGCGCGACTGGCATCGGCTGTTCAGCTAAGAGAGGCCGGCTGGAGAAGCGGCAGCGGAGCGAAGCGGCAGCGAGTGGTTCCACGGCTGGCGGAACTGGCCCGAATGTCGTGCAAAGGCTACGCCGCCCGCGGTATGCGTGAGGTGAACGTCGCCCTGGTCACCGACACGCTGGTGCCGCCGGCGTCGCTGATGATCTCCACTTTGGCCTCGAGCTGCTTGACCAGCGCCTCGATAATGGCGGTTCCGAGGCCCCCGCTTGGCGCCTCGACGGCGGCTTTGCCGGCTCCATTGTCCGAGACCGTCAGCTTCCAGTCGCTGCCATCGGTCTCGTAGGTCACCTGGATCAACGCCTTCGCCTTCTCCAAAGGGAAGGCATATTTGATCGCGTTGAGGACAAGCTCGGTGACTATCAGGCCGAGACTCACCGCCTTCTGCGAGTCTATCCTGGCGCCCTGCGCCGTGACGTTGACCTTGATCGGCTGGGCATCCCCGACCATCGACGATGCCAGGCTGCTGCACAGTTTCGGCAAATAGGAGCCGACATCGATCTCGTCGATACCCGCCGAGGTATGGAGATGACGCTGCACTTCAGCCACCGACAGCACCCGCTGATGGGCATCCCTCAGGTGCTGGCGGCTCTCCTCCGAGGAGACCGAGCGCGCCTTCAGCAGCAGGATGCTGGCGATGATCTGCAGGCTGTTGGCAACCCGGTGCTCCATCTCGCGCAGCAGCACATCCTTTTGACGCAGCAGGTCCTCGGTGCGGCCGAAAAGCTCTTCCTTCTCCCGCTCGATGACGCGGCGCGCCGTTATGTCGTTGAAGGCGAGCAGGATGGTGACGGCCGAACTGTGGTCGTAGAGCACCTTGCGCGCGTTGAGCAGCATCGTGCGCTGGCCGATATTGGGGAAATCACACTCGACCTCGAAGCCGTCCATCGCGGTCTTCTCAGGGATGATGGTCTCCAGGAGCAGGCGCAGTGCCGGGATGTCCCATTGGCCGTCGCCGAGCGCATAGAGCAGGGCGCCGTTTGTCTCTTCGGGGTCGACCTTGAAAGTCTGATAGAAGGAGCGGCTGGCCGCCAGCACATGAAACTGCTCATCGAGCACGAGGAAGGGCTCGGCAATCGTGTTGACGATCGCCTGCGCCAGCGTCTGCGCGTCTTCGATATTGGCGATAGGATGGAACAAGGCTTGTGGCCGATCTGGAGGCGCTCTGCCTC
>NZ_RZQE01000641.1:0-2702 GCF_004022955.1 Mesorhizobium sp. M7A.F.Ca.US.002.01.1.1
CCTCGGCGATGCGCGAGACGAGCTGCTGGTCGGCGGCATCGAAGATGCGGCCAAGGTCCGATGCGCGTGCGGCAAGCGCTTCGGCCGATTCGCCGATCCGCATGCCGAGCCGCTGGTCGGCGCCTTCGAAGTTGCGCAGGATGTCGCCGGCGCGCGCGGCCAGCGACTGGGCCGTTTCGATGGCGCGGGCGACCAGCTTCTGGTCGGCGGCATCGAACGTGCCTGCAATTTCGCTTGCACGAGCTGCCAGATGGTCGGCGGTGTCCTGAGCCCGGGCGGTCAGCTGATCTGCGGTTTCCTGGGCGCGGGCGGCGAGCTTCTGGTCTGCCGCTTCGAAGGTGCCGGCGATCTGATTTGCGCGAGCGGCCAGTTGATCGGCGGTTTCATGGGCACGGGCCAGCAGCGAGCTGGACGTGTCGTCCGCGCGGGCAAGCAAGGCGTTCGACGTATCTTCTGCACGGGCGTGCAGGCGACGGTCGGCCTCCTCGAAGGTGCGGGCGATGTCTTCGGCCCGCGCCAGCAGGGCGGCGGAGGTCTGCTCGGCGCGCTCGGCGATCTTCCGGTCGGCGTCGCTGAACGCGGCACCGGCCTGCTCGTGCAGGGTGCTGGTGACTTCCAGCACCTTTTCGCGCAGGGCGCCGGCGACAAACACGGCGCTCTTCTCGAGCACGGCGCGGACGTTGTCGACGCCTGTCGAGAGCGCACGTTCCATGGTGCCGGCGCGCTCCTCGATGATGCCGGTCTGGCGACTGAACGCCTGCTCGATCTTCTCGACATCGGCAGCGATCGCGTCGGAAATGCCGGTGCTTCTGGCAGCGATCTGGTCGATATGGCCCGACAGCGAGCGGTCAACGTCCTTGCGGGTCTCGGCGAGCCTGCCGAGATCGTCTTCCAGCGCGCGGGTCAGCATATTGCGGCCTTCGGACAGCTTGCCGACATGTCCGGCGATGACGTCGTCGATGTCGCTGCGGCTTTCGGTCAGCTTCTGCAGGTCGGCTTCGAGGGCGCGTTTGAGAATGTCGCGGCCCTCGGCCAGCTTCTCGACCTGGCCGGCAACCAGACCGTCGATGCTGGAGCGGCTTTCGGCCAGCTTGGCGAGATCGGCTTCCAGCGCGCGCTTGAGAACATCGCGACCTTCGGCGAGTTTCTCGACCTGGCCGGCGACCAGACCGTCGATGCTTGAGCGGCTCTCGGCCAGTTTGGCAAGATCGTCCTCGAGCGCCTTGGACAGGGTCGAGCGCTCCTGGACAAGCCTTTCCGCGTGGCTGTTAACGAGGCCACCGACGTTTTCGAGGTCGGCTTCAAGCGCTTTCGACAGCGTCGAACGATCCTGGACGAGCCTTTCGGAATGGCTGTTGACCAAGCCATTGACGCTTTCGAGGTCAGCCTCGAGTGCCCGGGCGAACTGTGCCCGGTCATCGACCAGTTTCTGCGACTGGTCGGCAATGGTCCCCTTGATCGCATTGAGGTCGGATTCCAGAGCGCGCCGCAGAATATCTCGGCCCTCGGACAACTTCTCGACCTGACCCGCAACCAGCCCGTCGATGCTGGAACGGCTGTCGGCCAGCTTGGCGAGGTCGTCCTCAAGGGCCCTGGACAGGGCGGAGCGGTCTTGGACAAGCTTGTTCATGTGATCGGCGATGACGCTGTTCACATTCTGCAGGTCGGCTTCCAGGACCCGGGAAAGCTGACCGCGATCCTCGGCCAGCTTTTCCGACTGGCTTGAGATAACGCCCTTGATCGTGTTCAGGTCGGATTCCAGCGCGCGCTTGAGAATGTCGCGGCCTTCCGCCAGCTTCTCGACCTGACCGGCGACCAGACCGTCGATGCTCGAACGGCTTTCGGCCAGCTTGGCAAGGTCGGCTTCAAGGGTCTGCGACAGCAGGCTGCGGTCCTCGGCCAACCGTCCCGAATGGCTTTCGATCAGGCCGCGTATGCCGGACAGATCATTGTCGAGCGAATGGGAAAGCTGCGTGCGGTCTTCCGCCAGTTTGGCGGAATGGGTTTCGATGAGGCTCTTGATGCCGACGATGTCGTTTTCCAACGCCTTGGCGAGCACGGCGCGGCCTTCGGCGATTTTTTCCACCTGACCGGCGACCAGACCGTCGATGTCGGCGCGGCTGTCGGACAGTTTTCCGAGATCGGCTTCCAAAGCGCGCGACAGAATGTTGCGGCCCTCGGCGAGTTTTCCGACATGTCCGGCGACCATTTCATCAATGATCGTACGAGCTTGCACCAGCTTCCCGGAGTCTTCATTCAAGGCAATAGAGAGCCTGTTGCGACCTTCTTCCAGCCTTTCGAGATGGCTGCCGAGCGATGCATCGATGGCCGCCCGCGATTCATTGACCTTGCGCAGATCCTCTTCGAGAGCGCGCGAGATCAGGCTGCGGCCTTCGGCCAGCTTCTGCACCTGGTTGGTTACTGCCGCATCGATGCCGGCGCGGCCCTCGGCGAACTTCGCCAGGTCGGCCTCCATGGCCGCGGCCATGCGCTCGCGGCTTTCGGACAGTTTCCTGCTGTGGTTCTCGACAGCTTCCTCGATGCCGACGCGGGCGTCGGCGAGCCGCTGGATGTCACTGTCGAACGAACGCGACACGACGTGACGGGCGGCTTCCATGCGTCCGGCGAAGTCGCTGGCGCGGGCTTCGAGCATAGTGGAGGTCGAAGTGACGATGTCGGCCATGTCGGCGCCGATCTGGGTC
>NZ_RZQE01000642.1:0-2697 GCF_004022955.1 Mesorhizobium sp. M7A.F.Ca.US.002.01.1.1
TTCCAGGCCGGACTTCATCCATTCGTAGGACATCAGAAGCGCGGCCTGGGCGATGTTGAGCGACGAGAAATCGGGATCGACCGGGAACGTGACGATCTCGTCGGCAAGGCCGACCTCGTCATTGTAGAGGCCGAAGCGCTCGCGGCCGAACAGGATGCCGGTGCGCTGGCCCATTGCGTGACGGGTCCGAAGCATCCTGCCCGCCTCCACCGGCCCGCGCACGGATTTGAAGCCGTCGCGCTGCCTGGCCGTGGTGGCGAAGACGAAGTTCAGGTCGGCGAGCGCCGAGGCCAGATCGTCAAAGACGGTGACGGCGTCGATGACATGATCGGCGCGGCTCGCCGCCGCACGTGCCTTCTCGCTCGGCCAACCGTCACGCGGATTGACGAGGCGCAGCTCCGACAGACCGAAATTGGCCATGGCGCGCGCGACCATGCCGATGTTCTCGCCAAGCTGAGGCTCGACGAGGATGATCGCCGGGCCGGCGACTGCAATGCTATCAGGATCTTTGGTGACGGGCATGATTGTCAATGAACTGCTGTTTGCGGCATTTCAGCGTCCCCTGCCATATTCGGCCGGGAAAATGAAGCATTCGCAAATGACGACGGCTCTGGCCTCCAATTCGTGACCGATCGCCGTTTGCGTGGCCAAAAGCGCTTTGATATACGGGCGACATCTCCCGGCCCAACGCCACGCGGGCAAGGCCGTCCCACATCCCAGCAACGAGGCATTCTTTCCATGGCGAAGATCAAGGTGGCGAACCCGGTCGTCGAACTCGACGGCGACGAGATGACCCGCATCATCTGGCAGTTCATCAAGGACAAGCTGATCCACCCTTATCTCGACCTCAAGCTGGAATATTACGACCTCGGCATCGAGCATCGCGACGCCACCAACGACCAGGTGACCATCGATTCGGCCAACGCCATCAAGAAATACGGCGTCGGCGTGAAATGCGCGACGATCACGCCTGACGAGCAGCGCGTCGAGGAGTTCAAGCTGAAGAAGATGTGGAAGTCGCCGAACGGCACCATCCGCAACATCCTCGGCGGCACCATCTTCCGCGAGCCGATCATCATGAAGAACGTGCCGCGCCTGGTGCCCGGCTGGACCAAGCCGATCATCGTCGGCCGTCATGCTTTCGGCGACCAGTACCGCGCCACCGATTTCCGCTTCCCCGGCAAGGGCAAGCTGACCATCAAGTTCGTCGGCGAGGACGGCCAGGTGATCGAGCACGATGTATACGACGCGCCCGGCGCCGGTGTCGCCATGGCCATGTACAATCTCGACGAGTCCATCCGCGAGTTCGCCCGCGCCTCGCTGAACTACGGCCTGCTGCGCAACTACCCGGTCTATCTGTCGACCAAGAACACCATCCTCAAGGCCTATGACGGCCGCTTCAAGGATATCTTCCAGGAGGTCTACGAGGCTGAATTCGAGGCCGAGTTCAAGTCGAAGAAGCTGTGGTACGAGCACCGCCTGATCGACGACATGGTGGCCTCCGCCCTGAAATGGTCGGGCGGCTATGTCTGGGCCTGCAAGAACTATGATGGTGACGTGCAGTCCGACACGGTCGCGCAAGGTTTCGGCTCACTCGGCCTGATGACCTCGGTGCTGATGACGCCGGACGGCAAGACCGTGGAAGCGGAAGCCGCGCACGGCACCGTCACCCGCCACTACCGCCAGCATCAGAAGGGCGAGGAAACCTCGACCAATTCGATCGCCTCGATCTTCGCCTGGACGCGTGGCCTCACCCATCGCGCCAAGCTCGACGACAATGCCGAGTTGAAGCGCTTTGCCGAGACGCTGGAAAAAGTCTGCATCCAGACGGTCGAGTCCGGCTTCATGACCAAGGACCTGTCGCTGCTGATCGGCCCCGACCAGCCTTGGCTGTCGACCACCGGTTTCCTCGACAAGATCGACGAGAACCTGCAGAAGGCGATGGCCTGATAAGTAAGCAAGATGGGCAAGCCCATCGTCTACGGGGCGGACTATAGCGTCTATGTGCGCATCGTCCGCCTCGTGCTTGAGGAAAAAGGCATCGACTACGAGCTTGTGCCAGTCGATGTCTTTGCCGCCGACGGGATTCCCGCCTGGTATTTCGAACATCATCCGTTCGGCCGCATCCCGGCCTTCGAGCATGACGGATTCCGGCTGTTCGAGACGAGCGCGATTGCCAGATATGTTGACGAGGCGTTCGACGGGCCAGCGCTGCAAGCGACGGAGCCTCGTGGCCGCGCAACCATGAACCAGATCATCGGCATGCTCGATGCCTATGCCTACAGATCGATGGTCTGGGATGTTGCCGTCGAGCGGCTGGAGAAGGCTCAGCCGGATGAGGCGTTGATCGCCGGCGGCCTTGCTCAGGCGAGCAAAGCGCTTCGGACGCTGTCCGCGCTGAAAGCGCCGGGACCGTGGCTGCTGGGCGACCAGCTGACGCTGGCCGACCTGCATGCCGCACCGATCATCGGCTATTTCGTCAAGGTCGCCGAGGGGCAAAATCTGCTGGCCGAGTTCCCTGATATCCGGGACTGGTATGCGCGCATTGCGGCTCGGCCGAGCTTCGTGCAGACTGAAAAAATCGGCTGATAAGAGACGTCCGCTGTCCCTCCAACCGTTGCTTTAAATTCAGTCCACTCGCCTACGCCGCTTCGAGTGCCGCCCTTACCGCAGCAATCGCATCATCGGCCTTGGAAG
>NZ_RZQE01000643.1:0-2697 GCF_004022955.1 Mesorhizobium sp. M7A.F.Ca.US.002.01.1.1
TCCTCGGGCTTGGACTGGATGCGCGCGAGCACGCGAGAGCGAATATCGGTGTCGTGTTCGACCGCTGTCATGTCCGAAATATGCGACAAGTTTCGGACAATGGCAAGCGAGCTTCGTCCGAAGAATGCTACAAATTTCGGACAAAGCGCGAAATCTGGAACCACTGCAGCCGCTCAAACTCGGGTTATTCAAGCGCGATCCAGGCCGGCGCATGATCGCTCGGTTTCTCCCACCCTCGCGTCTCAACATCCACCCCGGCATCGCGAAGCTTGGGCGACAACGAGGGACTGACCAGCAGATGGTCCATCCGCAGGCCAGAACTCTTGTCGTAGCCGCCCCCATAGGAGTGGTTCCAATACGTATAGACCCCCTTTTCCGGATGGATGCGCCTGACCGCGTCGATCCAGCCGTCCTCGAGCATCGCGGCATAGGCTTGGCGACTCTCGGGAAAGTAAACCGCATCGCCGATCCATCGTCGCGGCACCACGGCATCAATCGGAGTTGGAACGACATTGTAGTCGCCGCACAGCACGGTCGGCGCTCCCGCTTTGAGCAGATCCTGGCCGTAGCTAATCAGGCGGTCGAACCAGCGCAGCTTGTAGTCAAACTTGGGACCAGGGGCGGGATTTCCGTTTGGCAGGTAGAGACAGCCGACGACGAGCCCGCTGATCTCCGCCTCGATATAGCGGCTATGGCTATCGTCAGGGTCGCCAGGAAGCCCGCGTCGGCGCTCGATCGGGTCAGCTCCGCGAGCCAGGATAGCGACGCCGTTGTAGGATTTCTGGCCGTGCCAGATCGCGCCATAGCCAGCATCGCCGATCGCCTCGGCCGGAAATTTCTCGTCCGAGGTTTTGAGTTCTTGAAGGCAGACGACGTCATAGCGCGTGGCCTTTAGCCACGCGATGAGGACCGGCAGACGACCATTGACGCCGTTTACATTGAACGTGGCAACCCGGAGCATCTAGCCGGACCCCGTGGTTCAGTTCTTACCTAGCTTATCCTCGACCTTCTTGCGGCTGTTCCCGACCGATTTCACGGCTGACTTCACGTCGGCCTTGCTCGCTCCGGTCTTACCCGCCTCGTATTTCACTTCGTGATCCTGCCCCCCAGCGACCTTCGCGCGGTCCTGGTTGCGTCCACGTGTTGTTCCAGTATTGGGCATTTCATCCTCCAAAAGATTGCCATTCCAGACCCAACAACGCAGCCGGACTCTTCCGGTTCAATATCTGGAAACACCGATTTGGAACCGAATGCCATTCAGGGTATTGATCCAGCCATGTATTCGAGTTCCGCATGCCGGCCGTAGAGGCCGCCCTCAGCAAAAAGCGCTCTCGGCGCCGGGACTCAGAATCTACCCCTACATATTCGCTGCCAGCATTTCGTCCGTTCCAGCTCTGCACCCTGACAGACGCCATACCTGTGGGCAGCAATTGGCTGTTCGAAATGCAGTTCGACGGGTATCGTGCCCAAGTCTCGATTTCCGGCTCTAAAGTTGTGGTCTACACCCGCAACGGCCACGACTGGACACGACAGTTCAAGGTGATCCTGGCGCCGCTTCAGGCTCTAACCAAAGGCTCTGCACTGATCGACGGCGAGATTGTCGCGATCGACAGCCAGGGCCGCACCAATTTTTCCATGCTGAAAACCGGAATTGCCGCGGGCATGCCGCTCAAGTCTACGCCTTCGACCTGTTGGAAATGAATGGCGAAGACCTGTCGAACCGACCGCTTCTCGATCGCAAGGAGAGGCTGGAGTTACTCCTTGGAGACCGCGACGCTGGCGACAGCCTGCAGTTTTCCGGCCACATCGTCGACCGGGGCAGACAAGTCTTCGACGCCATGTGCGAGGGTGGCCACGAAGGCGTTATCGCCAAGCGCGCCGACAGCCGTTACATCGGCGACCGCACGACCAGCTGGCTCAAGATCAAATGCACCAAACGACAGGAATTCGTCGTTGTGGTTACCGCCCAAACGACACCGGCCGAAGCATGGCCTCGCTGATCCTCGGCACCTATGAGAAGGGGAAGCTGGTTTACCGCGGTCGGGTGGGGACGGGGTTCACTCAGGCCTCCTGTCGAAGGAGAAGTTGCTGGCCGGCGATATACCGGTTGGGCTGGCTAGCGGGGAGGGCGACGGCGAGGACGGTCTCGTTGGGGACCAAGCGCCGTGACGGGGGGCGTCGTCGCGTTGTGATCCCAGAGACAGTCGATCCCTACGGCCAGGACGACTGGTCGTGCGGCAGCCGGTGATCGGGATCATGGACGGTGACCTTATCGCCTTCGACAAGACTGGCCGGAAAGACCACCAGGTTGGTGCCACCGGCGTGACGCTTTTGTCGATGCGAGCGATCTGGCGCCAGGCACAATCCCATTCCTGCCAAGCGCTGTCCCAGATCTCCGGGTCGAATCCCTGCGAAAGGTCCGCCACCTCAGGCGAGCGTGATCTTGTAGGCGGCAAGCGTTGCCGGCGGGACGATGCTGGCGCCCTGCTTGTATTCGTCAAGAGCCGTCTGGGTCGAACGAGACAGATAGAGTGCTTCGACGCATGGCCGGTTGAAACGACCGCCGTCGATCGCCGCGCCTGCACCGCTGATGGGCAGGAAAGCCCATTTGGGTGTCAGATAGCGATTCGTCTGGACCGACTCGGGTGATCCTCACCCACGCGCCCCATTTTCGAAATCCCGGATGAAGGCCAGGAC
>NZ_RZQE01000644.1:0-2694 GCF_004022955.1 Mesorhizobium sp. M7A.F.Ca.US.002.01.1.1
CTTCACGCCCTTCATGTTGACGATGAAACCGACGCCGCAGGCGTCATGCTCGTTGCGTGGATCGTAGAGGCCCTGGGCGGAAAATCCGTTGGCGCTTCGGCCAATATTGGATCGCAAGGTGGTTTTGACGGTTGCCGCTTTCGTCTGCGCGGCCTGGCCGTTCGTCGCAGAGTGCGTCATGTCCGTCATCTCCTGTCCTCCTTCCCAGCCATTCAGGCGCTGGTTTGCCTCGGCAAGCGCTTGGCTCACCCTGATCCTTGTGGCACGTCTTGCGAAATCCTGTCGAACCAGGCGGCTTTCCGCATGGATCGCATCTGGTAATCGTACAGGCCAGAGTCTGGCTGTCCACCTGTCGCTCGCGGCAACAGCCGGAGAGGCCCAAATGATACGCCAATCCAGCTCGTTTTGTGCGACAAAATAAGACAGCACTACTGTCCTAAATTTTTATGGCAGAAATCCCGGACCCACACAAGACCGATTTGCAAAAAACTTGGGGCATTCGCGACAGAAAATGTCGTGAAGCTGAGGAAAAACGTAAGCTTCAGTCGTCGGCCTGGGCTTTGCCCGTTGGCTGGCTTTACTGTTTTTCCGGCGCCTGGCCCTTGCGATCAGCACGCGAAACCGGTCAACTTCAATCTGATTTCCCCAACCCCCCGTTCTCCCAAGACATAGGCAGATGCATGTTCTTCGCTTCCGACAATTGGGCAGGCGCCCACCCCAACATTGCCGCCGGCCTGTCGGCCAATGCCGGCGGCTTTTCGACCGCCTACGGCGACGGAGCGCTCGACCAGGCAGTCTACCAGCGCTTCAGCGAGATTTTCGAACGCGAGGTCGCGGTGTTCTTCGTCGCCACCGGCACGGCCGCCAACTCGCTGGCGCTGACCGCTTACAACAAGCCGGGCGGCATTTCCTTTGCTCATCGCGAATCGCATGTCATCGAGGAC
Source organism: Mesorhizobium sp. M7A.F.Ca.US.002.01.1.1 (assembly GCF_004022955.1). Classification (NCBI taxonomy): domain Bacteria; kingdom Pseudomonadati; phylum Pseudomonadota; class Alphaproteobacteria; order Hyphomicrobiales; family Phyllobacteriaceae; genus Mesorhizobium; species Mesorhizobium sp. M7A.F.Ca.US.002.01.1.1. The sequence goes on from NZ_RZQE01000644.1 coordinate 945, forward strand.
GAATGCGGCGCGCCGGTGTATTTTTCCGGCGGCTCACGCCTGCATGAGATCGATGGCGCGCTGGGCAAGATCGATCCGCACAATCTGGAAAGGACCATCGGCCGTTTCGCACCGGAAATCGTCCATTGGGGACGGCCGATGGCCGTTTCGATCACCCAGTCGACCGAGGTCGGCACTATCTACGGCCTGGATGAGATCGAGACGATCGCGGCGATCGCCAAACGATATTCGGTGCCCTTGCACATGGACGGCGCCCGCTTTGCCAATGCGCTGGTCGCGCTCGACACGTCGCCAGCCGAAATGACCTGGAAACGCGGCGTCGACATCCTGTCCTTCGGCGGCACCAAGAATGGCTGCTGGTGCGCCGAAGCGATCGTGCTGTTCGATCTTGATCGTGCCAGGGAATTGGCGTTCCTGCGCAAGCGCGCCGCCCAGCTGTTTTCGAAATCGCGCTTCGTCGCGGCGCAGTTCGAGGCCTATTTCAAAGACGGATTGTGGCTGGACACCGCCCGCCACGCCAACGCCATGGCCGCACGCCTTGCCGCTGCGATCGAGGATTCGGCCACGGCAAAGCTGGCATGGCTGCCGCAGGCAAACGAGGTTTTCGCAGTGATCAAGAAAGCCGAAGCTGAAAAGCTGCAGGCAGCGGGTGCGGCGTTCTATGATTGGCACAAGCCGCACGGCTTTGACGGCCACATCAGCGAGGACGAGTTGCTGTATCGCTTCGTCACCAGCTTCGCGACGACGGCCGATGAGGTCGACCGTTTTGGCCAGCTGATCGCCTGATACCGAAATCCCCGATAACAAAAAAGCGGCGCCTTTCGGCGCCGCTTCCGTCTCGGGAGGAGACTTGTACTTTAGGCAGCGGTCTTGGCCTCGATCTGCTTGGCCTTGGCCGAAGATGCCGTAATCGCGATCTTGCGCGGCTTCAGCTCCTCGGGGATGTTGCGCTTGAGGTCGACGAACAGCAGGCCGTTCTTCAGCGAAGCACCGACAACTTCGACGTGGTCGGCAAGCTGGAAGCGGCGTTCGAAGGCTCTCGAGGCAATGCCGCGATAGAGCAGTTCAGAGCCTTCGCCGGTGCCCTCGTCCTTGCGCTCACCCTTCACGGTCAGCACGTTGCGATGGGCTTCGATCGAGATTTCCTCGTCAGAGAAGCCGGCAACCGCCATCGAGATCCGGTAGGAATCCTCACCGGTGCGCTCGATGTTGTAGGGCGGGTAGGTCTGCGCGCCATCCGGCTGCGCAAGCGAATCGAGCATCGTGAACAGACGATCGAAGCCGACGGTCGAGCGATAAAGCGGGGAAAAATCAACGTGACGCATGAGGTGTTCTCCTGTTGAGCAACATGGTTTGCGTATGGCCGGTGCGAAACCCTTGAGCGGCGTTTCGGGTGGGCCAGCGGCCCCGACATTGGCGACCGCACGAGACATTTGGGGAGCGCTGGAAAGCATTTCAAGATTTCACCTGGCGGCAAAAGCCACGGCGGCCGGGCCCTTGATGAACGGCAGATGAACCGGCACTTCGGCGCGCGTTCAGGCAGCCGGCGCTAAAGTCCATTCCAGGATCAAGGACTGGCGGCGCCGATTGCACAACAGGCACCGCAACGAGGCCGACCGGGTGTAACGTCCCTTCCTCCCGGATCGACAGAGGCCGGAAGCACGCTTTCAAGCGGCTTCCGGCCTTCCCTGTTGCAGCCCAGTCAGTCACCGGGAATTCCTTGGCTTTTGGCGCATGGGCGTCTATCACC
>NZ_RZQE01000645.1:0-2686 GCF_004022955.1 Mesorhizobium sp. M7A.F.Ca.US.002.01.1.1
CAACCGCATTGCCGTCATCAACGAGGATGGAGCTCGCCTTCACCATCGCCGTCACGGCACGGAAGCCTTTTACGACAACGGCCAGCGCCATTGGCATCGCAAGCACCATCGCCGCGATCACGTGGTCGTCACCACGGGCTCGATCGAACGCCGCCATCACCGGCGCCACGTGATCATCGAGGACAACGACGACTAAGATAAGTCGTTTGCCTGGCTCCTGTTAAAAACTGGGAGCCGGGTCGCGATTGCTCTTGTTGGCCGGAACCAAACAGAACAGACGTACTTTATCGGTCGAAGGGACCGCAACCGAATTGGAAGCGCAACAATGGCTGAAAGTCTTGATTTCGAACTTGGACGTGCAAGGTTACGCGTCAAACGAGCCGAGAAATCGCTGTCGCGCGCGAAGGAGGAAACGGACCGGGAAAATGGCGTCGCGGTCAATATTGCCTTGTGCTGCAGGATTCGGGCAGCCCGACACTGCGTTATGGAGGCTCGGGAGCGCCAGACCAGCATCGTTACGGGGCGTCATCAAATGACCTCCTATCGCAATGAAACGGAGGATTTGTCGTCATGACAATATTGTTTGAGCCGCTGGACTCGGACTATCACAAGCGCAGCGTGCTTTATCACGCGACGCGGTTGTCGATGCTACACGATCGAATGCTGATGCGTTTCGACAAGGTAGACGAAGCGGCCGATAAGGTTGAAGCCGCAGCGGCCGTGCTGGTCGATATCACCCACGGCTCTGCCGTCGAGGCGTTCCAAGACTCGGTGTTGCGGAATTCGCCGGCAGGTTTCCTTCGGATGGAAACGGGTCAGACCCTCGGGCTCTGAGCTGCGAGGAATGGCGCAAGCGCTTCCGCAGCTATGAGGGCCGACTAGCGAGGTCGCGCATCACGCGCCCGATGGGCGGGCTCTCGCGCGCGCTCAGCCACGCTTGCATAGGGGTCCAAGGGGCCGCTCAGAACCCTGCCACGTTTCGACAGCGTACGCTCTTCGCCCGTGGAGACCGGCCCGGGTCGTCCCCACTTCACGCATATGCCACCTTTCGGTGGCCATGCGGATGCCCCCGTGTGCACGCTCTCGGCGTTCGATGCTTTCGCTCGCCGTGAATCGCTTCTCGGTCGGCTATTCACGAGCTGCGCCACAGCGCGGCGGGCATGCTGTTGTCGGAAATTCGCCGGCAGCTATCCACCACCACCAACGGATCCTCCTCTGACCCGAGGTGAGCAGGACATTGGAATTACCCGGTGCTGCGCGACAAGCACGCGTACCTCCAGGCACTGCACGACCGGCGCAATGCGCAACAATCTGGGCTCAGCCCTTCAACGAAGTCGCGGTGAAGGACGCAAGGACAACGGTGCATACGTGGCGACCAGCCTTGAAGCGACGATTCAGGATTGCTCCTGAATGCGCTGAGCACCGTCAATGCAAGGCCGCGAGCCTTACTGGCGGCACAATCGATATGATCCGGCTTGCGAGGCTCGTTCGTGATGATGGAACAAGGCACGATGAGCGGGCACGTACGCTTCAGTGCTCAACCAGTGCGGGTTAAGGACCGAGCGAAGCCGTGTGCCCGTTGAGGGTGGCTGCAGCATACTCTGACCGACTTCTCGCGGGCAACGTCAAGACAGGAATGGATTCGTGCTTGACATATATGTTCCCTTTTTGTTCACTGCGCATGCCGGAGAGGCCGCCCGCCAGACTTATGCTGATCATCGCAGTCCACATAAAGGCGCTCAAACGGATAATGCTGCTCAATGGCGCTCACTACATCACGCCTACGACACGCAAGGAGAACCGAGATGGGAACGATGTACCTGGACGCCGAGGCCAAAGCCGAGCTGCAATCTGAAGCCGTGAAGCTTATCGCCCGCTACGACAGCCCACTTGAGACCGTGAAGGCGCTGATGACCTACAACTGCGAGCTAGAGACTCAGATACTCGCTATAGCCCACAGGCATCCGGGGTTAGTCTCCATTGGCTATGACGATACGCCCCCCGTCGTGGGATGACTGCGTGGACATTGCGAACTGATCCCGTCCCGCCCTACGATGACGACGATAGCGCGGATGAATGGAACGAGTCCTGACGCACTCGCGGCGCTCTGCACGGCAGGGCAAGGCCGGAGGACGAAATTGCCCATAAGCTGGCCGGATGCGACTTGGTATTACGATCCCTTGCGCGACAACCGGCAGTGTGAATTGTTCCCGGCGTGACAGGAGTGCTCTTTGGCCATGCATGACCTTATCGCTTTCATTCAAAGCAACTCTGCGCTGGTGGCGACTAACCCGCTGGCTTTTGCTACGTCTGCCGTATTGTTCGGCGGCGGCGGCTTTGCCGTTGGGCGCTATTTCCTTGCGGAGCGAATTGCCAATCTGGAAAGCCGGATTGCGAGGCGGGACGAGGAGATCACGGACCTGAAGGCCAAGCAGAAAGCACCGGAGCGGGAAGTCCCTGTGCCTCTGTTCGAGATGACAGAGATTCTTCCCCCTGCGCCACCCAACTTTAACCGGCTGTTGGTGAAAGACACCCTGCATGTCAAATAATTGCTCTCCCAACCCAAAGCCACCAGGCTGATCGCAACCACGGCCTTCGACAATGAGACCGGCGACCTCCAACCCATCGTCGGGCCGGGCAGAGCTGCCGAGTGGACAGAGCGATGCGCACTGCCAAGACACTGGCG
>NZ_RZQE01000646.1:0-2680 GCF_004022955.1 Mesorhizobium sp. M7A.F.Ca.US.002.01.1.1
GAACTCAACAGACTGCGCGATATAGCGGCGCCGGCGCCCGCCAAGGATGCCAAGGCACGTGCTTTCGAAGCCGCCCTGCGTGCATACGATCAGGAAAATATTTCTGCCGTTACCCAAGGATCGGTTGGCGGGCTTCGTCTCACAGAGCGAGCACAAAAGCTCTGGAGCGAGATCATGCAAAAGAAACTCATTGCCACGCCGGTTCTTGCCGGGCTCGTCGCCCTGCCGATCGCCGGATACGCCACCTTCCATATGCTGAGGGAACAGCCGCCGAAATTCGGCGGCGACGAGAAAATCACCGAGACGCTGGCCGACAAGCCGGCGACCGTCAAGCCGACGACCGCCGAGCCGAAGCCGGCTCCGACCGGGCTGGAGACGGACAAGAAAGCCGACGCCGATGTGGAAAGCCGCGACGCGACCGATGCGCTTGTGGCGCCGGCCTCGCCGCAGAAATCCGAATCGACCGTTGCTTCCGGCGCGGCACAACAGAATGCACTGGAGCGCGGTGTGCTGGCCGAGCCTGCGCCACCGGCACCGACAGGCGAATTCGCATTGGATGGCGCCGTAAGTGCGCCCAGTACGTCGCGGGCCCGCATGCCGGCCGAGTCCAAGCTGATGGCGCCGCAGCAGCCGTCGACCTTGCCGGCCGACCAGATGCAGCCGCAACCGGAAAACCGCGACCGCATCGAGGATTTCAAGACCAATCCGGTGCATGCGGCACTCGAGGATCCGGTCTCGACCTTCTCGATCGACGTCGACACAGCCTCCTATTCCTTCGTGCGCAGCTCGCTGAAGCAGGGCACCCTGCCGCAGGTCGATACTGTTCGCGTCGAGGAGATGATCAACTACTTCCCCTATGACTGGAAGGGTCCGGAGTCGGCCTCGACACCATTCAACTCGACCGTCAGCGTCATGCCGACGCCGTGGAACACGCATACCAGGCTGATGCATGTCGCCATCAAGGGTTTTGACGTCAAGCCGACCGAGCAGCCGAAGGCCAATCTGGTCTTCCTGATCGATGTCTCGGGCTCGATGGACGAGCCGGACAAGCTGCCGCTGCTCAAATCGGCTTTTCGGCTGCTGGTCAGCAAGCTGAAGGCCGACGACACGATCTCGATCGTAACCTATGCGGGTGACGCCGGCACGGTCCTGGAGCCGACCAAGGCGTCCCAAAAGGACAAGATCCTCAGTGCCATCGACAATCTGACGCCCGGCGGCAGCACGGCCGGCGAGGCGGGCATCAAGGAAGCCTACAGGCTGGCGCAGAAATCCTTCGTCAAGGACGGCGTCAACCGGGTGATGCTCGCCACCGACGGCGACTTCAATGTCGGCCAGAGCGACGACGACGATCTGAAGCGGCTGATCGAAAAAGAGCGCAAGACCGGTGTCTTCCTGTCGGTGTTCGGCTTCGGCCGCGGCAATCTGAACGACCAGATGATGCAGACCATCGCCCAGAACGGCAACGGCACCGCCGCCTATATCGACACGCTGGCCGAAGCCGAGAAGGTGCTGGTCGAAGATGCATCGTCGACGCTGTTCACCATCGCCAAGGACGTCAAGATCCAGGTCGAGTTCAATCCGAACAAGGTCTCGGAATATCGCCTGATCGGCTACGAGACCCGCGCCTTGAACCGCGAGGATTTCAACAATGACCGCGTCGATGCCGGCGATATCGGCTCGGGCCATTCCGTCACCGCGATCTATGAAATCACGCCAAAGGGCAGCGGCGGCGAACAGATCGACGCGCTGCGTTATGGCCAGGCGTCGGTGGACAATGGCGGCGTTGCCAATGCGGACGAATATGCCTTCGTCAAGATCCGCTACAAGCTGCCGAATGAAGACGTCTCGAAGCTGATCACCACGCCGGTGACCTCGGCCAACGAGATCTCGTCTTTCGACCAGGCCAGCACCGACCAGCGCTTCTCCGTCGCGGTCGCCGCCTTCGGCCAGAAGCTGCGCGACGAGGATGCGACCGCGAAGTTCGGTTACGACAAGATCATGGAGATCGCCACTGCCGCTCGAGGAGCCGACCCGTTTGGGTACAGGTCCGAGTTCCTCTCGCTTGTGCGCCTTGCCTCGGCGCTGGGCGGTAATCGGTAGTGGTGATGACGGCCGGTTTCTTTCAGATGGGATCGTTCTGACAGGGGAAACCGACCGCGGGCGGGTGAGGCATGCCGGCGAGGGGTTCATTCCCTTGCCGGCCTTTTTTCGGAGAATCTCCAGGTCGTTAAATTGCGCGGCATTTCCGGTAGCGGATCGCAACCCCCTGCTTGTTACGCAGGACAGGTGTACCGGGCTTGAGGGAGCCGAAATTGCAGATCAGGACTATCGCCAACTCGACACCGCCGGCACGAGATGCTTCGGCGGTTTCATCGGCCCCATCATCGGAATCCAGGCGTATCAGTGACGATGTCGCGCAGGCGCGCCACACCGCCATGTCGGCGCTGACCAACGACCGCTTCCGCATCATGCTGGAGCAGATAACCGATCCGGTTTCATCCGGCGCGCTGATGACGATGCACAGCGACAATGTGGTCGACTTCAAGTCGGCGCAGTCGAGCTACGCCGACAACAGCGAATAATCGAAACCGATAAGCTCAGGCCCGGCTGCGGCGGCGCTCGCGGCGGGCTTCGCTGGTCTCGGCGGTATTTTCCGTCGCCACCTTGTTGCGCATCGGGC
>NZ_RZQE01000647.1:0-2679 GCF_004022955.1 Mesorhizobium sp. M7A.F.Ca.US.002.01.1.1
GGCCTGTCTGCAGCCAGTCTAGGTCCATCGTCACCGGCAGGCCATTCGAGGTGCGGAAGGTGACGCGCGCGGCAACCGGGGAGGCGCGGTTTTCGGGAAAGTTGAGCACCGCCGAGGTGATGAACATGGCCGGCAGGATATGGGTGGCAATCGACAGCGCGTTGATGCCGGGATCGAAGACGCCAAAACCGCCGGGAGCCCAGATCCATTCCTGGTTCGGGTGCCAGCGGCGCACATCCTCTTTCCAGTTGATGGCGGCCGAGCGGATGCGGGCTGAACTTAGAAAAGCACGTGCGGCCTCGACGGCCGGCGCATAGCGCGAGTGCCAGCTGGCGAACAGCGAGACGCCGTTGTGCGCAGCCAATGTCTTGAGGTCTTCGACCTCGCTGACAGTAGCGCCCGGCGGCTTCTCCAGGAAGACATGCTTCTTTGCCGTCAGCGCCGTCCGCGCCGCGTCGTAGCGGAATTGCGGCGGCATGCAGAGCGAGACGGCCTCGAGCTCGGCTACGGCGTCGAGCATGGCTTCGATGGTGGGGAAATTCGGGATGTCATCCACCTTGCCGTGACGGCTGGCGGCCGCGACGAGGCGATAGTCCTGGTCTTTCGCCAGGGCCGGCAGGTGCTGGTCGCGGACGATCTTGCCGACGCCGACGATGCCTATCTTGATGGGCTGGGACACGGCCGCTCCGTCTGTTTGATGATGGTGATGGCTTCTTATCAGAACACTTGCCTCGGGCAAGCCGAAGCCGAGCAGCCAAGCTCAGCCTTCCCTTAGCGGCAGCACATTTGTCGGCTGGGAAGGCCTCGGTCGCCGATTCGGTTCGGCAGTCGATTCGAAAGCTGGACCGGGGTCAGATCGGCACGTCGAAGGTAACGATCGACACTTCGCCTTCGAGCGCGCCCTGGAAGGCGGAAATATGCGGCTCTTCGTCGGGGATGCCGTCCATGTCGCCGATCTGGTCGAGCTCGGCCTCGGCGTAACCTTCGGCGGCAAGCGATTCGAGCGCCCGGCGCACCGCCGAATCGTCGTCGGGCGCAACCAGCATGACGTGGACGCCTTCCGGTTTGCCGCCTTTTTTCTTCCACACCCGGCCGGTGATGATGGTGACCGGGCGTTCTTCGTTGTCGTTCACGGGCCGATTCCTCTTGGCAGCGGGTGGGCGGGCGAGGGGGTTTTGACTGCTCATGCGGCCTTTTCGCATGAAGCAAGGCCGCGCAACAGCGCAAACCCATTCACTTTGCCTGAAGGCTTGTCACTTTCTTCCTCGCTCTTGCAAAAATGCGAAAGAAAATTACATGCGGTTTTCGCATGGCTGCCAAGCCTTGGTCGGCGCGCAATATTTGGTGCTCCGGGCTTGACGGTCCGCGGTCTTACGGGTAGAAGCCGCCCAGTCAGAACCGATGTGAGGCTCTCCCTTCCGAAGCGACACGCTTTGGAGTTTGCCTCAAACAGGGTTCGTTTTACGAGCGAAAAGACATTTCCGGCGTGCACGAAGCGGCTTCCGCTTCCTCTGCCTTTTGTTCGGGCAAGACCGCGAGGCGCGGTTTATGGCCCGAATTTGCGTATGGAAATGACGCTTTGAGCGGCCCTGACCGGGCGAGACACGGAATTGAGAGACAAGAGGGTTTAATGCCTACCGTCAACCAGCTGATCCGCAAGCCGCGCATTGCGCCGGTGAAGCGCAACAAGGTCCCGGCCATGCAGCAGAACCCGCAGAAGCGGGGCGTCTGCACGCGCGTCTATACAACGACGCCGAAGAAGCCGAACTCGGCGCTGCGCAAGGTGGCCAAGATCCGCCTGACCAATGGTTTTGAAGTGATCGGGTACATCCCCGGCGAAGGCCACAACCTTCAGGAACACTCCGTGGTGATGATCCGCGGCGGCCGCGTCAAGGATCTTCCGGGCGTTCGCTACCACATCATCCGCGGCGTGCTCGACACGCAGGGTGTGAAGAACCGCAAGCAGCGCCGTTCGAAGTACGGCGCCAAGCGCCCGAAGTAAGGGGCGTCCGAAGTAAGATTTTCCGGCCTTGGCGCTCCTTGAGTGCGTCGGGCTATGAGATTGAGAGACAAAAGCCATGTCGCGTCGTCACAGTGCAGAAAAGCGTGAGATCAATCCGGACCCGAAGTTCGGCGATCTGATCGTCACCAAGTTCATGAACGCCGTCATGTATGACGGCAAGAAGTCGGTCGCCGAGACCATCGTCTACGGCGCGCTCGACCAGGTTCAGTCGAAGACCAAGCAGGAGCCGGTCACCGTCTTCCATCAGGCGCTCGACAATGTCGCGCCGCATGTGGAAGTGCGTTCGCGCCGTGTCGGCGGCGCCACCTACCAGGTTCCGGTCGACGTGCGCCCCGAGCGCCGCCAGGCATTGGCCATTCGCTGGCTGATTGCTGCGGCCCGCAACCGCAACGAGACCACGATGGTCGACCGCCTCTCCGGCGAGCTGATGGACGCGGCCAACAACCGCGGCACCGCTGTCAAGAAGCGTGAAGACACCCACAAGATGGCTGAAGCCAACCGCGCTTTCGCGCACTACCGCTGGTAAAGCGCGAACGAGACTGAGAGGCAGCTACGATGGCCCGCGAATACAAAATCGAAGACTACCGCAATTTCGGTATCATGGCGCATATTGACGCCGGTAAGACGACGACCACCGAGCGCGTCCTCTACTACAC
>NZ_RZQE01000648.1:0-2677 GCF_004022955.1 Mesorhizobium sp. M7A.F.Ca.US.002.01.1.1
GGGGGATGCGCACCATGTGTCGGCGATGACCAGTCGATGCCCGTCCGCGTGAACGTCTGCGCCCGCCGTCCTCTCGAGTCAACCTGGGGAGAATTCGACCATGGAACACAGTTTGGCTGAAAATAGCGGCGCGGCTCTCCCGCGATCGCCTGGGTCGCGGCGGCCCTTGCATGATATGGACCGTCTAGCTGCCGATAGTTGGGCTTCGCCATTTGCTCGGCTATAGTTAGAACCATCTATGGCTCAAAGCCCCTCCAGCATCATCGGTTCGCCGGCTCAAGGATCAGGTAAGTTCCGGCGCCACCTCAGTGATCATCCCACTGACGCGGAGGGAAGCCCCGCTTTGAACTGCACATTTTACGTCGCGGACCCCATGTCGGTCTGGTCGCCGTGTTAGCCGACGCTAAATCAGAGCGATGCGACACTTCTTGCTGGGCCTTACAGTCTGTCTCTATTGCACCACATTGCTTCGGGCCGAAGCATGGCAGCCCTTTGGCGTCCGGCAGCTTGGCTTTACATTCGATATTCCTCCAGGTTTCGTCCTCACCCAGCACTCGGATCAAGGCGCGGCTTTTCTGGGGCCGAGAGAAGCGTCCCTAGTCGTTTGGGGCGGACGATTGGGCAAAGCCAGTTTTCGCGCCGAGATCGAGCACCGCATGATAGAGGACAAAAAGTCCGGTTGGCGACTGACCTATCGGCGCATAACATCCAGATGGGCAAGCTACTCGGGTGTCAAGAATGGCGAGATCCGCTATGTCCGCGCAATCACGGTCTGCGGCGACCGCGCCGCGCTTTTCATAATTAATTACAGGAAATCGGAAAAGAAACCATATGACCCTGTTGTCGTGCGGATGGTCCGGTCCCTGAAGGCACAGGGCTGCTAAGTGGGGGGTGGGCAACGCGGACTGCTGCGCCCTGAGCTGCGGCCGCGTGATCCGCACGCTCAGGCAGTCGGCCTTGCGGCTGTTTCCAAATGGTGCATCCCAGACGTGGGAAGACGACGCGGAGAGCATCTCCCGACCGCTTCTTGCAACGGAGGGGCGATCATTTCCATTACTATCGCCGTGTGCTCAGAGGGGTCAGAGACGAGAGCTGCGTGTTCGTGCGCCGCGCCCTCGACACCACTGACCGTATAAAATCCGCACGCCAGAGATTTTCGCGAGGCTGCTGACGATGCCTTGTAGGCATCGTTGATGCTGGGCGAAATCCACAAGCAGCGCGTGTCCGATACCGCCCATGCCGTGTCTCTGGATTTGTCTATCAGCCTCTCGCAGAGATATTGGTCGCCGGGCTCCTCGGCACGATCCTGCGGACTAGCCGAGAGCACGATAGGCGAGCCTGCCAAATCATCATCTGTTGACGCGGTCGGCGGCCGTCGAGAACAATACACACTGTCTATTCACCGCGCCACTCGTTCGAAGACCGCATGAAGAACGGTAGGCTCGGCGAGGAGCTTCGGCGCATGTTGATGGGCTACCCGATCTACCGGCCGAAATATGGCGAGGACGGCGACATGAAGATGTGGCAACAGGAACTATGAAGATCGTGTGGCCGCTCGATCCTGGGATCGTATGACCCGCTGACGCACTGCGGCAAGACGTTCTTCCTTCGCCCAGTGGTCCTGCAAGGCGCGTTCCAAGTGGTCGTATAACGGGAGCCATGCCTCACCATGGTCACCTCGTGCCACAATGATTTCGGCGACGCGGTCGAGTACTCGCTCAATCCGCTGTGCCGTGACTGGTCGAGGCGTGGGCGAGTCTCGCCTCACGGCTTCGCCCGTCCGCAAGGCCATGAATGCACCATGCCTTATGTGTAGCGGACTTTTTTGGTGCAGTGAAGGCCTGCATTCGGCTTGAGCTGCAATCGGCGGCTGCGGCTTGCAGATGTGAAAGGCTCTTTGCTCATCGGGGTTGGCAGCGGGAGGGCGATCGTCCGCAGCCCCCGAATACGATAGCGCGAGTTGCCGGCGCAGCCCGTCCGTCATCTGGTCAACCGAGCCTCTCCTCCTCGTGAGCGCGTGGCAGATTGTTTGCTGCGGCGGCGTGATTGCCGCCGCAGAGAGTTTTAACGGTTAGTTCGTGTGCACTGCCAATCTTCGGCCCTGTCATCCAAGACGGCGCCAAGGGAACGTCTTCGATCACACCCACCCTGCGTGCCCAGGTCGCAAACGCCTTGTGCGCGGCCTCGACCGACTTGCGACCATCATACGCCGAGTAGCATGTATCACAGGCCGCTCCGTGGAGAAGGCCGCGCCTTTCGACCGGCCATTCTTCCAGAAATTCTATGGCATCCATGACGCAACCGATCTTTTTGAGGACGAAACTGTCATCTCGCACGAAAATCGGCTGTTTGAACGTAGCGCTCTCCATCGTGACCTCCCTTCAAGCCCTAAAGCGGCGCTTGTGTCTCTTCGGGTGACGCAGGATGATTCCTCGGCAAAACATGCCGGTCTGCGTGACGCCTTCGGCACAGAGAGGATATTGGAAATGGCTCTTTTCAGTTCAAGAGAGAATTGGCCGGCCGAGCCCAGCAGCCTCTTGGCAATTGGCACCTCATCCCGCTGCCAGCGCGTCTGTCCGCGAGGCCCTCGGCCCACCAACCTGCACGTCGGCGATCTTGCCGTCGCGTAGCAAGGCCTCTAACCGGCGTAGCAGTGTAGATAGACTGGAAGAGGATC
>NZ_RZQE01000649.1:0-2675 GCF_004022955.1 Mesorhizobium sp. M7A.F.Ca.US.002.01.1.1
ATCCTGCTGCGCAAGATCGATCGGCAGCGCTCCGATCACGCGGCCCGTTGTCTTCTCGGTAACCGTGACGGTCCTCTGCATCATGGTTTGTTGACCGTGTCGTCGACTGCGTTGGCCGTTGCCTTGACGTCCCGGCCGACGCCTCGGACGGTGTTGGCGCAGGCCGCAAGGGCAAAGGCACAGGCAAGAATGACAATCGGTGTGATGCGTAGCAGTTTCATGGACGGGTTCTCCTATTTGTGATTATCAAGTCCGCTTTGCCGTAGCGCACCTGTAACCGCCATCACCTTGTTGTGGGGGCCGCTCCATCTGGGTTGTCAAAGGGCGTTGCGATGGTCGTCCCACCAGAGCCAGTATCACAGCCAGGAACGGAAGGCCGATCAGCGGTGGTGCGTAGACAACGTACGCTGGGCGGGCATTCTTCATCGCCCATGTAGCACCATTTGTCGGTCAGGACCTAATCCACCTTAAAATGCCGATGCGCCTCTATTCTTCACATCGCCGACTTCCTGCACCACCGTGGCAAGCGATTCCTTCTATAGGAAACAGCCATGATTTTCCGCACCCCGACGGCAACACGACAACCTCGTTTGAGCGATAGCTAAGCGGCGGCAACTAGGTTGTGGCGCTGGCCAGGATAACGGAGGGTTGAGGGCAAGAGCGGTGACGAACGCCACGCGTCGCGATCCGGTGCGAACCAGCGGGCGAAGAACTTCGGTCGCGTTGGACGGCAAACTGGCACTCCAGATTGAGGGCTGTCCTGTCGAATTTGACCAAGACTTAGCCAGCCTTCCCAAATCCGGGAACGATGTTAGGGGGAGAGCGCTACATCGCAGGGGCCGACTATTGGGCGCGTCTTTTGCTACCGCCGGCATGCAGCGTGAGCAGTCGTGATCGATCGCAGCGGCACTCCGCGACGAGCCGCTGCCACTGTTTGCGGCGGCCTCCGGCAGCGAGCAGCGGACGGTATCGGAGATCCAGGAGCCCGTTGTCGCGCTGCGTGCGATGACCGCCGGCGGGCGAAGTGGTCGAGGACTACGGGCATGTTGGACTGACCCTGCGCGACCATCCTGTTTCGTTCCTGCGCGCCGACCTGGGCGCAAGCGCATCGTCTCGTGTCGTGAGGCCATGCAGGCGCGCGACGGCCAATGGCGGGAGGCAGCAGGCCTCGTGCTGGTCCGCCAACGACCTGGCTCGGCCAAGGGCGTCATGTTCATTACGATCGAGGATGAGACCGGCATCGCCAATCTAGTGGTGTGGGTCAAGGTCTTCGAAAAATATCGCAGGGTCGTGCTCGGCGCCGGCATGATCGGCGTCTATGGGCGCATTCAGCGGGAGGGCGAGGTGGTTCATCTTGTCGCTCATCGTTTGAGCGATCTTTCCGCCGATCTGGCCAGCGTTGGCGATCGAGATGCTGCGTTCCCTTTGCCGCATGGGCGCGGCGATGAGTTCCATCACGGCAGCCCAACGCCAGACCCGCGCGGCATGCCGAAAGGACCGGGGCCGAGGAACATCATCGATCCCTATCTGCACATCGACCAGATCAAGGTGAAGACGCGGGATTTCAAATAGGGCGGTGCAAGAACGAGTCTGCCGAACAATGGCTGGGTTCGTCGATACGCATAAGCGATCGCTCAATCGGTGCTTCTGTCATTTTTCAGAGAAAGGCCTTGAACGCTGCTGCGAGAGCGGTGGGATTTTCTTCGGCGACATGGTGCCCGCTCTTGATTCCGTAGCCCCCCACGTCGTCGGCCCGGTGCTTCCAGATGGCAACCGGATCGCCATAGATCTGCTCCAAGTCGTCGTCGAGCGACCAAAGGCAGAGCATCGGACAGTGCACCTTCCTGCCGTCATCTCGGTCTTCGCGGTCGTGGCGATGGTCGATCCTGATACCTGCGCGGCAGTCTTCGACCATGCCATGGACGATGGCGGGATCGTGGATGAATGAAACCAATTCGTCATAGGCATCGTGTCCCATCTCATCTGGCCGCAAGGCGCTGTACCATGCCATCGGGTCTGCAAGGATGGCCCGTTCCGGCTTCTCGGGTTGAGCAAAGAAGAACCAGTGGTACCAATCGCGGGCAAAGTTCCAGTCGGCCCGTTCCAGATGCTCGATAACTGGCAATCCATCCACGGCAATCAGTTTCGCACCAGGTTGGGATGGTCCATCGCCATTCTGAAAGCGACCAGACTTCCACGATCATTGCCCGGCGACGAAGAAACTATGGTGGCCCAAGCTTGCTGACAGCAAGTCCGCGACCTGGCCCCAAGTCATATGCGTGCGAGGATGGCCATGGATCAGAAGCAGAGGCGGCCCAGATCCGCCATGCCGAAGCCTTATCGGCTCGCCCTCGGTTTCCAACATTTCAAGCACGAAGTTGTCGAACATCTGCCATCCTCAAAAATGGGCGGTTGTCGGTTTGAAGAACTCCTTGAGCATGGATTGGTTCGGGACGTGCCAATCGCGACCGCAGATGGTTTCGGCTCCCGGTTAGCTTTCGCTCAGGGCACATTCTGGACGCGAATGGCTAGACGGATTTAACGGAGCAGGCCCTCGTCGTCGAACGCGTTCCAGCCCTTCAACTTGGGCCGGGGAGCGTCATCTCTGGGGTCATTCCCGGCACCGCGAACCTTCTCGCTACCCTTTCCCGCCCGCGTCAGGGCAGCCTTGCCGG
>NZ_RZQE01000064.1:0-19340 GCF_004022955.1 Mesorhizobium sp. M7A.F.Ca.US.002.01.1.1
CCTCCAGACCGGTATGGCGAATAACCAGATGCGGCGGTGTGTTCAGCGTTTCCTGGATGCGCGCCTCGACCTCCAGCCGGCGTTCGTCGGCCGCGGTCAGCCGCTCTTCGGCGCGAACGCGGCTCTCGCGCGCCTCAGCCAGGAACTGGATGGCGCCGGTGGCGGCCTTGTCCAGTTCGGATTGCCGGTTCTCCGCTTCCTGCAGACGGTCGGCCGCCGCCTTGCGCAAGGTTTCGGCCTCGGTGAGCTGCGACAGCAGGGCGCGCCGCTTGGCGTCGATTTCATCGGGCGCATCCGCCAGCCGCTCGCGTTCGGCCTCGGCCTCGGCCTTGCGTTCGCCAAGCGAGGCGATCTGCGTCGAGGCGTTTTCGGCCCGCTCCAGCCAATTGCTGCGTTCGGCGCCAATGGCATCGAGCCGGCGCGCGCGCGCCTCGGCTTCGCGGCGCAGCCCCTCATGCACCGCACGCGCATCGGCAAGCGCGGCGCGGTCGCGGGCGACATTGGCCGAGGACTGTTCGAGCTGCAATTGCAGATCGCCAAGATCGGGCGCGTCCTGCAGCAGCATTTCCGCCTCGGCGAAGGCGGCCGAAATCTCCTCATGGCTGTCGACGATGCGGGCGCGCGCTTCATCGAGTGCTGCGCGCCGGCTCTGCAATTCGCCGCCGGCCCTCTCGGCCTCAGCCAGTGCATTGCGGGCGGCGTCCAGCCGATGCTGTGCGTCACGACCGGCCTGGCGCGTGTTGCGCTCGGCCTCGCTTGCCAGGCGGAGCGCCTGTTCGGCCTCTCCCAGCGCCTCCTCGGCCTGGCGCAGGACGAGCGTCGCCTGTATCGCCTCGGCATCGAGCTCAGCCAGCCGGTTCTTCTGCGCCAGCCGTTGCGCCGCGGCGGTCGGCGCGTCGGCACTGGCGGTAAAGCCGTCCCAGCGCCACAGCGCGCCCTCGCGGCTGACCAGCCGCTGGCCGGGAGCAAGCAGCGGCTGCAACCGGCGGCCATCGCCGGCGGCATCGACGATACCGATCTGCGCCAGGCGGCGGGCGAGCTGTGCCGGCGCGTGGACCACGCTGGCCAGGCTCTTCACGCCTTCCGGCAGAGCCGCGTCGCCGGGTTGGATCGCGCCTTCGCCCCAATGCACCGGCGCGCTGCGGTCGAGCGGCACGTCGAGGTCTTCGCCAAGGGCTGCACCCAGCGCCGTTTCGAAACCGCGATCGACGCTGATCTGCTCCAGCACGGCCGGGAAGAGATCGCCGCTGGCGGCATTGAGGATTTTTGCCAGCGTGCGCGCTTCGGTTTCGATCCTTGCCAGCTCGGCCCTGGCATCCTGAAGCGGTGGCCGGGCAGCGCTTTCGGCAGCGCGGGCATCGATGACCGACTGCTCGGCCTCGGACACGGCAGCCTCGGCCTCCTCCAGCAGCGCCATGGCCTGTTCGACCAGCACCCGCTTCTCGGCCGGATCGGGCAGGCCAGCGACCTTGGAGAGTATCTCCGACAATTCCCGGTCGACATCGGCAAGCTGACGCGCGAAGCGGTCGCGGCGCTCGGCGGTATCGCGCAGCGTCCGTTCGATCTGGTTGCGCGAGGCGGCAGCCTCGGCCCGCTCGGCAGTCAGCGCGGCGAGTTTGGCTTCGCTTTGTGAAAGCGTAGATGCCGCTTGTTCGAAAGCCGCGCGGGTGGTGGCCTCGCGCTCGGCGGCACCAGCATTTTCCGAATTGAGTGCCGCCTCTTCGGCGCGCAGGCGCTCGAGAATGTCCGCGTTGTCGCGGACCATGCGCTCCTCACGCGCGATATCGCCGTCGAGCTGCTGCAGCCGGCGCTCGAGTTCGCTCTGACGGGCGCGGATGCGGCCGGCTTCCTCTTCGATCTGCGACTTGGCGATCGAGAGGCGCTGGAAGGCAGCGGCGGCGGCGGCTTCCGCGTCGCGCAGGTCCGGCAGCCGATGGGCGCCTATGCCTTGCTCCCTGGCGGCGGCCATCTGGGCCGCGGCGCGGTCGCCGACCAGTGCCGTGGCAACCGCCAGCGCCGATCGCGCCTCGCCTTCCTGGGTTTTGGCCAGCGTCCAGCGCAGATGCAACAGCGTTGCTTCGGCCTTGCGGATATCGGCCGACAGGTTCTTGAAGCGGGAGGCCTGGCGCGCCTGGCGCTTCAGGCTTTCGATCTGGCTTTCCAGCTCGCCGACGACGTCGTCCAGTCGTTCGAGGTTCTGCTCGGCCGCCTTCAGCCGCAGTTCTGCCTCGTGGCGGCGGGTGTGCAGGCCGGAAATGCCTGCCGCCTCTTCGAGCAGGGCGCGGCGTGCCTGGGGCTTGGCCTGGATCAGTTCGCCGATGCGGCCCTGGCCGACCATCGACGGGGAACGCGCACCGGTCGACTGGTCGGCGAACAGAAGCTGCACGTCCTTGGCGCGGGCCTCCTTGCCGTTGATACGGTAAAGCGAGCCGGCCTCGCGCTCGATGCGGCGCGACACCTGCAGTTCGTCGGCATCGTTGAAGGCAGCAGGCGCCGAGCGGTCACTGTTGTCGAGGAAAAGCGTGACTTCGGCGGTGTTGCGGGCGGGCCGAGTGCCCGAGCCGGAAAAGATGACGTCGTCCATGCCGGACGCGCGCATGTTCTTGTAGGAGCTTTCGCCCATCACCCAGCGCAGCGCCTCGACAAGGTTCGACTTGCCGCAGCCATTCGGTCCGACAATGCCGGTCAGGCCGCGTTCGATGACGAACTCGCCGGGCTCGACGAAGGACTTGAAACCGAGGAGGCGAAGGCGCGAAAACTTCATTCGCGCCGCCCGCTAAGCGGATTTCGGTGGTTTTGCGAAAGGAAGTCGCGGCACGACGAGAAGCCGCGCACGCCGAAGCGCCGCCGCCTCAGGGCTGACTGGACGTCAGAGCAGAGGGTCGATGATGGCCGACATTTCCTCAATCGACATCGCCCCCTTGTAGGTCTTACCGTTGATGAAGAAGGTCGGTGTCGAGTCGACCTTGAATTCATTGGCGCCGCGCTTCTGGACCGATCTCACATCGTCCAGAAGTTTCTGGTCCGTCAAGCAGGCCTCGAAGGACTCCTGTGTAAAACCGGCGAGCTTCGAGATTTGCAGCAGCGCATCCTTGGTATTCTGGACGCCAACCCAGTTCGCCTGCTGCCGGAACAGGACGTCGACCATGGGGTAATAGTTATCCTTGGCGCAGCGCGCCAGCATAAAACCGGCTTCGGCGCTCGGGTCGAACGGGAATTCGCGCAGGATGTAGCGAACCTTGCCGGTGTCGATGTACTTGGTCTTCAGGTCCGGAAAGGTGGTCTCGGCGAAATGCGCGCAATGCGGGCAGGTCATCGAGGCGTATTCGACGATGGTGACCTTGGCGTCGTCCTTGCCAAGCTGCTTGTCGGGCAGCGCGCCAGGCTTCATCAGTTCCGTCATGTCCACGGTGCCCTGGGCTTCCGGCGCGGTGGCGGCGGCCGGCGTGGCCGGCTTTGCGGGAGCGGCCGGCTCAGCGGGCTTCACATTCGCAGCCTTCGCCTCCTCGCCAGAGTCGCTGCAGGCCGCGAGCAGGGCCACCGCCGGAATGGCGGCCAGCGAAGACAGGACGTTTCTGCGAGACAAGCTTTGGCCAAACGGGGGACGGTTCATACGAATCACCTGACAAGGGTTGGATTTTGCAATGCAAAGACACGAAAAGGCGAGAGTTGGCGCGAATTAAGGCATCTCGATCCCCAATCCAATCGCGAAACCTGACAAGGGCGATCACGAAAGCGAGATATTGACGACGAATCCATGACTTTCTTCAAGACGCCTATGATTTTCTCTCCCCAATAATGGTCGCGCCAAGTTTCTCCAGCGAGGCGCGCAGTCCTTCATTATCGACCAGGCCGACAGTCCCCGACAATTTCGTCTTCTCAGCCGCGGTCAGCGGTCTCAGGGCCGGTCTGCGCTTTCCTTTGTCGGCTGTCACCGGCTTCTGCAGGATCCGGATGCGGTTGATGGCGGTGAAGCCGAGGAAGGCGTTGACCCGGTTGATGATCTCGCCCGTCTCGTGCTGCAGATGAAGTGCCGCCATGCCTTCGCAGGCAATGACCAGCACGGCCGGCTCGAACGGATCGTCCTCATGCATACGGCGCGGCCACTGGATTTTTTCGGGACGCGAGTGGCTGGCCAGCCGCGGGCCGGCGATCTCGTCCCATGACTGGACGAGGCCGATCGAAATGCCGGCCCGCTTGCGCAGCACCGGATCGAGGATCCTGGTCGCGAGATCGCTGACCGGGACGGGATTGCCGTAGGGCGTTCTCCCTGCCATGTACGTCCTCCAGCGACGACCCAGCAGATACCGGCCAGGCCAATACAAGATCAATGGCACCAGCAGACCAGACCCGCAAGACCGCATCCTGGGATAGTGGCAAAGCCACATCCGGAGATAGCAGCATAGCTGCATCTGGAGATAGCAGCACAGCTGCATCCGGTGTCAGCGACGATATCGCATCCCGCCTGCTCGGCTGGTATGATGTGCATCACCGTGAATTGCCGTGGCGCATCACGCCCCGTGAGCATGCACGCGGCGTGCGGCCTGATCCCTACCGCATCTGGCTCTCCGAGGTCATGCTGCAGCAGACCACCGTCGAAGCTGTGAAGGCTTATTTCCGGGTATTCGTCGAGAAATGGCCCGATGTCGAGGCGCTGGCCGCGGCGCCGACCGAGGACGTGATGAAGGCGTGGGCGGGGCTCGGTTACTACTCCCGCGCCCGCAATCTCAAGGCTTGTGCCGATCTTGTGGCCGAGCGTGGCGGCCGGTTTCCCGACACGGAGACGGGTTTGAGAGAGCTGCCCGGCATCGGCGCCTATACGTCGGCGGCCATCACGGCGATTGCCTTCGATCGCCCCGCCGCGGTTGTCGACGGCAATGTCGAACGTGTCATCTCCCGGCTGTTTTCGATCACAACCCCGCTCAGCGAAGCCAAGCCCGAGATCCGCGCCCATGTCGAGCGCATGGTGCCCGGGATAAGGCCTGGCGACTTCGCCCAGGCGATGATGGATCTCGGCGCCACCATCTGTACGCCACGCCGGCCACGCTGCATGCTGTGCCCGCTACGCGAAGACTGCAGCGCGGTCGTTTCAGGCGATCCCGAGTACTTCCCGGTGCGCCTGCCCAAGGCCGACAAGCCGCAGCGGCACGGCGCGGCCTTTGTCGCCGCACGGGCCGACGGCGCCATCCTTCTGCGCAAACGGGCCGAGAAGGGCTTGCTCGGCGGCATGACCGAGGTGCCGACGACAGGCTGGACCGCGCGGATCGATGGGGCAACCACGCAAGCGGCCGCGCCGTTTCCCGCCGACTGGCGGCATGCGGGCCGCATTGCGCATGTCTTCACGCATTTCGCTCTCGAACTCGAAGTCTTTCACGCTCACATCAAAGGTGATGCGCCAGACGGGCATTTCTGGTCGCTCGCTCACGAGATTTCCGGCGAGGCGCTGCCGACTGTCATGAAAAAGGCAATCGAGGCTGCGATACCCGGCGCGACGAAAAAGCCGTCGCCACACAGTGCAAAGAGGCCCCATGACTGAAATACGCCACATCGTTTTCGACATCGGCCGCGTGCTGATCCACTACGATCCCAACATTCCGTTCAGCCGCCTCATTCCGGATGCCGAAGAGAGAAAGTGGTTTTTCGACAATGTCTGCACGCATGATTGGAACATCGAGCAGGATCGCGGCCGGACCTGGGAAGAGGCCGAGGCGCTGCTGATCGCGGACCACCCCGATCACGCGGAAAACATCCGCGGTTTCCGCCGCCACTGGCACGAGATGGTGCCGCATGCCTATGAGGACAGCGTCGCCATCATGGTCGGTCTGATCGAGAGCGGCCACGACGTGACCATGCTGACCAATTTCGCCAGCGACACGCTGGCCGAGGCCCGCGAGCGCTTCGATTTCCTCAATCGTCCGCGCGGCGTGACGGTGTCGGCCGATATTCGCCAGATCAAGCCCGACCGAGCCATCTACGATCACCACGTCGCCGCATTCGGCCTCGAACCGGCCGCGACGCTGTTCATCGATGACAGCCAGAAGAATGTCGACGGCGCCAAGGCGGCAGGCTGGCAATCGGTGCTGTTCACCGACGCAAGGACGCTTCAAGCAGACCTTGAACGTCTCGGAATCAAGGCCTGATTTGAATCGCTTCGCGCGATCCGTTGAGCCTTTGAATCAACGGCATTCGAAGCAATTGGCAGGGGCTCAGGCCCCTGCCCGCTCCATGCCGAGCCGCGCGATGCGGCGAAGCTCGTCGATCGGGGTCAGGCCACCGCTGCGCTCATAATGCCAGAAGGTCCAGCCGTTGCAGGCATCCAGCCCCTGCACTTCGGCGCCGACCTTGTGGATCGAACCGGCGCTGTCGCCGATCGCCACCGTGCCGTCGGCCCGCACCTTGGCCGCCCAGCGCTTCTTGGCATCGTAGAGCGTCGCACCCGGCATCATCAGGCCGGTGTCGATCAGGCTGACGAATGCAACGCGCGGCTCGGCGCGCTTGCCCGTGAGAACGGTCAAGTCGGCCTCTTCCAGCGGCCGCACTGCGTCGATGCGCTCGTTGGCGGCGTCGATGTAGGCCTGCTCGCGCTCGATGCCGACGAAATGGCGGCCGAGGCGCTTGGCCACCGCGCCCGTGGTGCCGGAGCCGAAGAACGGATCGAGCACGATGTCGCCCGGTTTGGTCGAGGCCATCATGATGCGGGCAAGCAGCGCTTCCGGCTTCTGCGTCGGGTGCAGCTTGTCGCCATTGTCGTTCTTCAGCCGCTCGCCGCCGGTGCAGATCGGAAACAGCCAGTCGGAGCGCATCTGGATATCGTCGTTGGACGCCTTCATGGCTTCGTAGTTGAAGGTATAGCCCTTGCCCTTCTGGTCGCGCGTGGCCCAGATCATCGTCTCATGCGCGTTCTGGAAACGGCGGCCGCGGAAATTCGGCATCGGGTTGGTCTTGCGCCAGACGACGTCGTTGAGGATCCAGAAGCCGAGATCCTGCATCTTGGCGCCGACACGGAAGATGTTGTGATAGGAGCCGATGACCCAGATGGTGCCGTTGGGCTTCAGCACCCGGCGCGCCGCCAGCAGCCAGGCACGCGTGAAAGCGTCATAGGCCTCGAAACTCTCGAACTGGTCCCAATCGTCGTCAACGGCGTCGACCTTCGACTGATCAGGGCGGTGCAGGTCGCCGTCGAGCTGCAGATTGTAGGGCGGATCGGCGAAGATGACGTCGATCGATTTTTCGGGCAGCCGGTCTAGCGCGGCGACGCAGTCGCCCTTGAGGATCGTGTCCAGCCATTCGGATTGCTGGGGAGCGTGGGAAAGCTCGTCGAGAAGACGCACGGCAGACATTCTGACACCCAAGGCACGCGTTACTGTTTACTCCTGGTTATGGTTACCGATCAGCGTAAATATTCCGTGAAGGCCAAGGGATGGGTGTGGCGAATTTGCGAAGGCGGCCCTGTTGGTGTATGCCGCGCCGCCTGAGCCTTCCGAGGCCACTTCGCCCTCCCATTGTCCGGATCACCATGCCCCAGCCAGACCTTGTCATCTTCGATTGCGACGGCGTGCTCGTCGATTCCGAGATCATCGCCGCCCGCGTCGACGCCGAGCTTTTGACCCTGGCCGGATACGAGATATCGGCTGAGGAGATTTCGGAGAGCTATGCCGGCCTGACCTTCAAGGACATCATGCTGCGGGTCGAGGAAAAGTCCCGCATTCCCTTCCAGGCCTCTCTTATCGACAGGGAGGAACAATTGGTCGACCGCAAACTGCGCAGTGACGTCCGCGCCATCGACGGCGCGCGCGAGGCCGTTGCCGCGGTAACGGTGCCGCGCTGTGTCTGCTCGAATTCACGCTCCGAGCGGATCGAATTCATGCTGGAGAAGGTGCATCTTCTGCCGTTTTTCGCCGACCGGATTTTTTCGGCGATGGAAACACCGACCGCGAAAACGAAACCGGCGCCGGACGTGTTCCTGTTTGCGGCGGAGAAACTCAGCGCCAACCCGGCGAACACTTTCGTCATCGAGGATTCCGTGCACGGCGTCCACGGCGCAAGGGCGGCGGGCATGCGGGTGATCGGCTTCACCGGCGCGGGACACAGTTATCCCGGCCATGCCGACGCGCTCACCGAGGCCGGCGCTGAAACGGTGATCCGCCGCTGGGCGGAGTTGAAAAGCGTGATCGCCGCGCTGTCGGAGTGGTCGGACGCCTGAGAAGCGTGCGCCGCGACGCACGCCTCATGCAACTGCCGAGACCTAGTTCGTCGCGGCAGCCCTCTTGCGGCGGGTCTTCTTCGACTTGTCGGCCGTTGCCTGATGCGCGGTTTCGTCATAGCCGGCAAAGGCCTGATAATCCTGGGCCGTCGGCTCGGGCACGACGACATTGGAATCGGTGAAGACGAACTGCGTGGCAACCGAAGGATCGGTGACCTGGACCTGATACTGGTGGAGCTGCGAATAGAGGACCTCGGTGCCGTGCATCACCGCCGTTCGGATCGGCATGGTGATCGTGCCTGGAGAAAACTTCGGTCCGGGGACAATCTTGCCGGCGACCGCAATCTTCATCGTCAACTGGCCGTTGGCACGGCTGCAGTCGCGTGTCACGTCGCTGACCGACGCCTGGTAGATGATGTTGGCCGATTCGTCGGGCGGCGTTGCAGCAGCGGCGTCAGCCTCGGCCTGGGCCGCGGCATCCTGCGCGGCATCGCCGGTCTTCTTGATCCTGGGCTTGGGCTTCTGAGCTTCCCTGGAATAGGTGTTGAAGAAGGCCGTGCCGTCGCGCACGGTCACTCTGGGACAATAGGCCTGCAACTGGCTGGCCAGGATCTTGGGATCCTGCGGCGGCGGTGGCGCCGTCGGGTCCTCCTTCTTGCCGATGCCGAGGTTCAGGATGCCATTGTCGCCCGATTGGCAGCCGGCGGCGGCAAGCATAAAGCCGGTGAGCGCAAGACCCGCCAAAAAGCGACCACTGAATGTACGAAACGCCATGAAACTGCACTTCCCTCTCGCAAAGCTGGTGACGTATATCAACCGCGCGGCAAAAATGCGACTGAGCCAGCGCAGAATTAACCACCTTGCGGTGGACGGAAAAAGCCAGGCAGTAACGGAATTGTGACATGCACTATGTGAGTACCCGCGGGGAAGCCCCCGTTCTTGGATTTTCCGACGCCGTGCTGGCTGGGCTGGCGCGCGACGGCGGGCTCTACGTGCCGCGCGAGTGGCCACAGTTTTCCGCCGCCGAGATCCGCGCCATGCGCGGCCTTGCCTATCCCGACCTTGCCATCCGCGTGCTGTCGCCGTTCCTTGGCGGCGAAATCCCGGCGCCCGTCTTCGAGCGGCTGGTCCGCGAAGCCTATGCCACCTTCCGCCACGAGGCCGTCTGCCCGCTGGTGCAGACCGGCCCCAACACCTTCGTCCTAGAACTCTTCCACGGGCCGACGCTCGCCTTCAAGGACGTGGCGATGCAGCTTCTGGCCCGGCTGATGGACCATGTGCTTGCCGAACGCGACCAGCACGCCACCATCGTCGGCGCCACCTCGGGCGATACCGGCGGGGCGGCCATCGATGCCTTTGCCGGTCGCAGCCGGACCGACATCTTCATCCTTTTCCCGCATGGCCGCGTCTCGCCGGTGCAGCAGCGGCAAATGACGACGTCGACGGCTGCAAACGTCCATGCGCTGGCGATCGAAGGCAATTTCGACGATTGCCAGGGCCTGCTCAAGGACATGTTCAACGATCACGGCTTTCGCGACCGGGTGGCGCTTTCGGGCGTCAATTCGATCAATTGGGCCCGCATCATGGCCCAGATCGTCTATTATTTCTCCTCGGCGCTGTCGCTCGGCGCGCCGGACAGGCCGGTTTCCTTCACCGTGCCGACCGGCAATTTCGGCGATATCTTTGCCGGCTATGCCGCCAAGAAGATGGGCTTGCCGATCGATCGGCTGGTCATTGCCACCAATGACAACGACATCCTGGCGCGCACTTTTTCGACCGGCGAATACCGCACCAAGGGCGTCTTTGCGACCACGTCGCCGTCGATGGATATCCAGGTGTCGTCGAATTTCGAACGCTTGCTGTTCGAGGCCTCCGGCCGTGACGCCGCGACCGTGCGGCGCTACATGGACGGCCTGAAGCAGTCCGGTGCTTTCACCATCGAACCCCACCAAATTGCCGGGATGCGGTCCGAATTCGACGCCGGCCGCGCTGATATGGACGAGGTCGCCGCCACCATCCGCTCGACGCTCGCGACCAGCAACTATCTGCTCGATCCGCACACCGCGGCAGCCGTGCATGTCGCCGCAGGCAAGGCGTCAGGCGCCGTGCCGATGGTGGTGCTGGGTACCGCGCACCCGGCAAAATTCCCGGCCGCCGTCGAAGCCGCCAGCGGCGTGTCGCCCGCACTGCCCGCATGGCTAGGTGGGTTGATGACATCGGAGGAAAAATACACGGTACTTCCATCCGACCTGAAAATGGTGGAAGATTACGTCGGCCGCCGCGCGCGGGCGGCGCGTTAGGGAGTAGTAGCCATATGGGTGTTGAGGTAAGCCGTCTGTCGAACGGCCTGACAGTCGCCACCGAAACCCTTCAAAGCATCGAATCGGTTGCCCTTGGTGCCTGGGTCAAGTCGGGTGCCCGCAATGAACGTGACGACGAGCATGGCATGGCCCATCTGCTCGAGCACATGGCGTTCAAGGGCACGAAAAGGCGGAGCGCCTTCGAAATCGCCTCGGAGATCGAGGACGTCGGCGGCGAAATCAACGCCGCCACCAGCGTCGAGACCACCTCCTACTATGCCAGGGTGCTCTCCGACGACGTGCCGCTGGCCGTCGACATTCTTGCCGACATCCTGCAGGAGTCCGAATTCGACCCGCAGGAACTCGAACGCGAACAGCATGTGATCCTGCAGGAGATCGGCGCCGCGCACGACACGCCCGACGACATCGTCTTCGACCGTTTCACGGAAACCGCCTATCGCCATCAGACGATTGGGCGCTCCATTCTCGGCACGCCCGAAACGGTCAAATCCTTCACCTCGAAACAACTTCACGACTTCATAGAGCGGCAATATGGCGCCGAGCGCATGGTGATTGTCGCCGCCGGCGACATCAAGCATGACAATTTCGTGCGCGAGGTCGAAAAGCAGCTCGGCGGCTTCCGCAGCAAGGCCGACAGCACCATCCCGCAATATGCGCAATATGTCGGCGGCGATTTTCGCGAGGACCGCGACCTGATGGACGCGCAGATCGTGCTGGGGTTCGAAGGCCGGGCCTATCATGTGCGCGACTTCTACGCCTCGCAGGTGCTGTCGATGATCCTCGGCGGCGGCATGTCGTCGCGCCTGTTCCAGGAGGTCCGCGAGAAGCGCGGCCTGTGTTACTCGGTCTATGCCTTCCATTGGGGCTTTTCCGACACCGGCGTCTTCGGCGTCCATGCAGCGACCGGCCAGAGCGACATCGCCGAACTGGTGCCTGTCATCATCGACGAACTGCAGAAGGCCGGTGAGAAGATCCTGCAGGAAGAACTCGACCGGGCGCGCGCCCAATATCGCGCCGGACTGATCATGTCAGCCGAAAGCCCGGCCAGCCGCGCTTCGCAGATCGCACGGCAACTGCTTCTGTTCGGCCGGCCGATCGCCAAGGAGGAACTGATGGAACGGCTGTCGGCGCTGACGATCGAGCGGCTGACCGATCTATCGTCGCGTTTGTTCTCGACCAAGCCGACGCTTACCGCTGTCGGGCCTGTGGGCACACTGGCGCCCTACGAGGCGATTCTCGAATCGCTCGCGGGCACGCAGACCGCGGCCCGCAAGCTCGCCGTCTAAGCCCCTCAAAGCGCCATGTTCGCGCTCCCTTTCTTTCGCCGTGACCTGCCGGCACTGAAAGGCGACCGTGTCACGCTGCGCGTGCCGTTCACCAACGACTATCGCGAGTGGGCGGCGGTGCGCGGGGAAAGCCGCGCTTTCCTCGAACCATGGGAGCCACGCTGGACTCCCGATGAACTCGACCGCAACGCATGGCGGCTGCGCATCAGCCGCTACCGCGAGGATTATGCTCAGGGAACCGCTATCGCCTTCTTCATTTTCGAGAGGAGCAGCGGCAAGCTTGCCGGCGGCATCACGCTCGGCAACATACGCCATGGTGTCTCGCAAAGCGGCCATGTCGGCTACTGGATCGGCGAGCGCTTCGGCGGCCGCGGCCTGATGACCGACGCGGTCAAGGTGGTGACCCGCTTCGCCTTCGATACGCTGAGGTTGCACCGGATCGAAGCGGCCTGTATTCCCGACAATATCAGGTCGATCCGCGTGCTTGAAAAAGCCGGATTTCGGCGCGAAGGACTGCTGCGATCCTATCTCAGGATCAACGGCATCTGGCAGGACCACTACCTCTACGCCCGGATCGCGGACGATCCGCCGGGCGTTGGAACGAAGGACTGATTTTGACGAAATTCCTGCGCAACGGGCCGCTGTTCGCCATTGTCCTCGCGACACTCCTGACGCTGTGGGCGGCATCGTCGGCCTTCGCCGTCGAGCCGATCAAGATCGCCCGCGACGACGTCGCGCTCGACCTTTCCGGCGCCGTCGAGATCTACCGCAACCAGGGCGAGAATTTCCAGGTGTCGACCGCGCCGGGTCCGGACGGCATCGTGCGGCGCATCGAGGTCGAGGCCAATGATGCCCGTTCGACCGGCGACTGGGCTGTCTTCGCGCTCGCCAACACCACCGACCAGCAGCTCGACCGGCTGATCGTCGCACCGCATTTCCGCCTGGTGAATTCCGGCATCTTCTGGCCGGATCTGGGCTCGACCCGCATCGCTGCCATCACGCCCAGCGAAGGCTTCGCGCTCGACCGCCAGACCAGTCCCGACGCCGACGTTTTCCGGGTGACGCTGAACCCCGGCACGGTGATCACCTTCATCGCCGAACTGGCCTCGCCGAAGCTGCCGCAGGTCTACCTCTGGGATCCCGAATCCTACAAGGACTCGGTCAATTCCTACACGCTGTTTCGCGGCATCGTCATCGGCATTGCGGGCCTGCTGGCGCTGTTCCTGACCATCCTTTTCGTGGTCAAGGGGACCTCGATGTTCCCCGCGACCGCCGCGCTTGCCTGGGCGGTACTGGCCTATATCTGCGTCGATTTCGGCTTCCTCAACAAGGTCATCGAGATCTCGCCCGGCAATGAGCAGATGTGGCGGGCGGGAACGGAGGTGGCGCTGGCGGGAACCTTCGTGGTGTTCCTGTTCGCCTATCTCAACCTCAACCGATGGCACGGCCATTTCAGTTATGGCGCACTGGTCTGGATCCTCGGGCTGGTGCTGATCGCCGGCGTCGCGATCGTCGATCCTGCGGTCGCCGCCGGCATCGCCAGGCTGTCCTTCGCCGCCACCGCACTGACGGGGCTTGGCCTGATCATCTTCCTCGGGATTCGTGGTTATGATCGTGCGATCATGCTGGTGCCCAGTTGGGTCATGGTGCTGTTGTGGTTATGCGGGTCGTGGATGGCGATCACCGGCATGCTCGACAACGACATCGCCCAGCCGGCCCTGGGCGGCGGGCTGATCCTGATCATCCTGCTGATCGGCTTCACTGTCATGCAGCATGCCTTTGCCGGCGGCGCGCTGCATCAGGGCCTGTTCTCCGATCTGGAGCGGCAGGCGCTTGCTGTCGCCGGATCGGGCGACACGGTGTGGGACTGGGACGTGCTGCGCGACCGCGTCGTCACCAAGCCCGATGTCAGCATCCAACTCGGGCTGGCGCCGAACAGCCTCGGCGGTGCGGCGCGTAACTGGCTGCCGGTGCTGCATGCCGACGACCGCGACACGTTCCGCACGACGCTCGACGTCGTGCTCGAGCACCGGCGCGGCCGGGTGTCGCAGAACTTCCGACTGCGCGGCGCTGACGGCCACTATCACTGGTTCTCGCTGCGTGCGCGCCCGGTCATCGGATCCGACGGCGAAGTCATCCGCTGCGTCGGCACCATGGTCGACGTGACGGAGCAGAAAAAGTCCGAGGAAAGGCTGCTGCACGATGCCGTGCACGACAACCTGACCGGCCTGCCGAACCGCGAACTTTTGATGAACCGGCTGGAAGCGATCATCTCGATCGCGCGCACCGAAGAGAAGGTGCGCCCGACCGTCTTCGTCATCGACATCGACCGTTTCAAGCAGGTCAATGACGGGCTCGGCATCTCGGCCGGCGACACCATCCTCTTGACCATCGCGCGTCGCCTGCACCGGCTGCTCAAGCCGAAGGACTCGCTGTCGCGCTTTGCCGGCGACCAGTTCGCGCTGATGCTGTTGTCCGAACAGGACCCGGCCCGCATCGCCGCCGTGGCGGATGCCATCAAGCATGCCATCAACAATCCGATCACCTTTGCCAAGCGCGAGATCGTGCTGACCGCCTCGATCGGATTGATCACCTGGAATTCGCCACAGATGTCGGCCGAGGACATGGTCAAGGATGCCGAGCTTGCCATGCATCAGGCCAAGCGCTTCGGCGGCGACAGGATCGAGCCGTTCCGTCCGGCTTTCCGCACTGTCGGCACCGACAGGCTGCAGTTCGAATCCGACCTGCGCCGCGCCATCGAGCGACGCGAATTCACCCTTGCCTACCAGCCGATCGTGCGGCTCGAGGACGGCAGCGTCGCCGGCTTCGAGGCGCTGCTGCGCTGGGACCACCCGCGCCGCGGCATGATCCCGCCGGCGGATTTCATCCCGGTCGCCGAAAGCTGCGGCCTGATCGTGCAGCTCGGCCTGTTTGCCATGCAGCAAGCGGCGGAAGACCTCGCCAGCTGGCAAAAGCAGATCGGCGACGCGCCGCTGTCGGTCTCGGTGAATTTGTCCAGCCGCCAGTTGATCCGCCGCGACCTGGTCAGCGACGTCCGCTCGGTCATCGCGCGAGCCAACCTGAAGCCGCGCTGCTTCCGGCTCGAACTCACCGAATCGCTCGTCATGGACAATCCCGAGCAGACCGCCCATGTGCTGACCAAGCTGAAGCAGCTCGGCATCGGCCTGTCGCTGGACGACTTCGGCACCGGCTATTCCTCATTGGCCTATCTGACGCGTTTCCCCTTCGACACCATCAAGATCGACAAGAGCTTCGTCGACGACAACACGCCCAAGCGCGCGGTGCTGCTGAAATCGATGGTCAACATGGCGCATGAACTCGGCCTGTCCGTCGTCGCCGAGGGCATTTCGGACGAGAGCGACGCGCTGGAACTGCGCCAGATGGGCTGCGAATATGTCCAGAGCTTCATGTTCGGCGCGCCAATGCCGGGCGACCAGGTGCTGAAGACGCTGAAAGAGCAGTATCCGCTGACGCAAGCGTAAACGGATCAGGCGTGTCCGGCAGCGAGGCTGAGATGCGCAAGGTCGATACCGATCGAGGCGAGAATCCGGTCGTATTTGCGCTCGATATCGGTGTCGAACAGAAGCTCGGCACTGGCCGGACAGGTAAGCCAGCCATTTTCTGCGATCTCGGTCTCCAATTGGCCGGCACCCCAGCCGGAATAGCCGAGCGCCATCAGCGCATGACGGGGTCCGCGGCCGGACGATATGGCGCGCAATATGTCGACGGTCGCCGTCAGGCAGATGTCGTCGGAAACGGTCAGCGACGATTCCACCCGATAGTCGCCCGAATGCAGGACGAAGCCCCGGCTGCGATCCACGGGGCCGCCATTGCGCACGACGAAATCGCGGGCCTGAGCCGGCAAGCGGATTGCCTCCTGCTCGTTCATGATGCCCAGTTGCACGAGCAAGTCCGGAAACAGCATCTGCTGCGTCTGGTTGATGATCAGGCCCATGGCGCCTTCATCGGAATGGGCGCAGACATAGATGACCGAGCGCGTGAAACGGTCGTCCTTCATGCCGGGCATGGCAATCAGGAACTGATCGTCGAGAAAGCCGCGGCTGGCGACCGTCTTCTTGTGGCGCAACAAGTCCATGAAGGGAGCGTAACGCGTTTCCAAAGCGCCGAAAAGATGCGCCGTGCTGGATTCGACCAAAGCCTGTGGCGGCGGCTCGAACATTCTTCTCCCTCGAAGTCACGCAAATATGATACCGGCAAGGCCATGAAATCATTGCGCGGCCACGAACGGACGATCAAATCACCGCCATGCGAACCTTGAAAATCCTGCTGCTCGGCGCCGCCATCGGATCGGCCACCGCTCTTCCCGCCGCCGCCTCTTCGTCGGCGTGGTACAACAGCGAAGGCGGCAAGGTCCGGCTGGTTACATCAGGCAAAGCCGACGATGCCGGCCGCATACAGGGCGTTCTCGACATAGCGCTCAAGCCCGGCTGGAAGACATATTGGCGCGATCCGGGAGACGCGGGCGTGCCGCCGCAACTCGACATTTCGGCCAGCACCAACATCGCCGACGCCGCTCTGTCGTTTCCGGCGCCGCAGCGCCATGACGACGGCTATGGCAAATGGGCGGGCTACAACTATCCGGTCTCTCTGCCGGTGACATTCACGCTGGCGACGCCGAACCAGCCGGCGGTGATCGATGCCGACATCTTTCTCGGCATCTGCGAAACGATCTGCATTCCGGTGCAGACGCGGCTGACCGTCGACCCCGCCTCCGATCCGGACAATGCCGAGGACGCGGCGCTGGTGAAGGCGAGTTTTACGGCACTGCCAGCGCCCGCGAGGTCCGATTTCGGCATCAATGTGCTGCCGGGCGACCATGAGACGCTGATTGTCGAGGCGAGCTTTCCCGGCGATCCGGCGGCGGCGGATTTCTTCGTTGCCGGCGAGCGGGATTACATGTTCGGCACCCCGGCCCGCAGCGAAAAGGACGGCAAGCTGATTTTCACCGTGCCGATCCTCGACCGCCCCTCGACGACGCCGACCGATGGCGGGCTTCACTATACGCTGACGAGTGCGGCGGGCGCTGTCGAAGGGGTTCTGCCTTTCCCTTGATCCAGCCCATCGCAACGGTTGCAGGAAGCCGTTGGGTTCGCTACGCAAAGACACGCCCTTCCCCATTTTCCCAAGCGAGGAATCCATGACCATTTCCGTTGGCGACAAGCTGCCTGACGTGACCTTCAAGACGATGACCGACGACGGCGCCAAGCCGATCACCGGGGCCGAGATCTTCCCGGGCAAAAAGGTCGTTCTGTTTGGAGTTCCCGGCGCCTTCACGCCGACCTGCAGCAACAACCACTTGCCCGGCTATCTCGAGAACCATGACGCCATCCTGGCGCGCGGCGTCGACACCATCGCCGTCGTTTCGGTCAATGACGTCCATGTCATGGGCGCCTGGGCGCGCTTCACCGGCGGCGAGGGCAAGATCCTGTTCCTGGCCGACGGCAGTGGCGATTTCGCCAAGGCAGTGGGCCTCGACAATGACCTTTCCGCCAGCGGCATGGGGCTGCGTTCGAAGCGATTTTCGATGATCGTCGACGACGGCAAGGTCACCGCGCTCAATGTCGAGACCAAGCCCGGTGTCGACGAGTCCGGCGCGGCCCATATTCTGGGACAGCTCTGAACTTCAGTGCGCCTTCGGCCGCAACGGCGATGGCGCTTGTGGTTCATGGGTTGCTTTGGGGGGATCCTAGCGATGTTTGACATCTTCTGGCGCGCTATCGCGATCGGCGTCGGCGCCACCGTGCTGATGGATCTCTGGGCCATCTTCCTGCACAAGGCGTTCGGCCAGCCACGGCCGAACTGGGGGCCGGTCGGCCGCTGGGTCTGGCATCTCCGTGACAAGGTCTTTCACGACGATATCGGCGATACAGCACCATACGCGCATGAAAAGGCGCTGGGTTGGGCCTTTCACTATTTTGTCGGCATCGCCTACGGCATCATCCTGGTGGTGCTGGCCGGAGCGGGCTGGCTTGCCGCGCCGACATTTCTGCCGGCCTTCATCCTCGGCATTGTCACCGTCGGCGCCGGGTGGTTCCTGCTGGCACCCGGCATGGGCGCCGGCTGGGCCGCCTCGAAGCGGCCCAACCCGATGCGGATCCGGGCGCTGAACCTGGTGTCGCACACGGTGTTCGCACTTGGGCTTTGGGGCACGGCGCTGCTGATACGATAAGCGCTTACGGCTGTGTCGGCCTGTCGATCGGCTGCCAGCCGTAGACAACGGAATGCGCGCCGATATCGTAGTAGTTGCCGCCGCCCGCTGGCTGATCCGCTTCTTCGTACCCGAGCCGCGCCGCTCCTGAATTCAATAGCTCTGGGTCGAGCGCCGCACCTTCGCGACTGCCGGCTGTTTTGCCGGCGCAGCAGGCTTTGGCGCTGCTGCAGGCTTGAACGGGCCTTTCTTGAACGGCGCCATGCCTTCGCGCGCGAGTTCGTCGGCGCGCTCGTTCTCGACATGGCCGTCATGGCCCTTGACCCAGTTCCAGGTGACCTTGTGGCGCTTGTTGGCCTCGTCGAGCGCCTGCCAGAGTTCACCGTTCTTGACAGGCTTCTTGTCGGCGGTCTTCCAGCCGTTCTTCTTCCAGCCGTGGATCCACTTGGAAATGCCGTCCATGACGTATTTGCTGTCAGTGTGAAGCTCGACCGTGCACGGTTCCTTCAGCGCGTTCAGCGCCGAAATAGCGGCCAACAGTTCCATGCGGTTGTTGGTCGTCTCGGCCTCACCGCCGGAAAGCTCCTTGGTGGTGCCGTTGAAGCGCAGGATCGCGCCCCAGCCGCCAGGGCCGGGATTGCCCGAACAAGCGCCGTCGGTGAAGATCTCAACCTGTTTGCTCATGATATCAGGCCAATCCATATTCCGAAGGAGATTTGATCGCCCGGTGGAACCGCATCCTTCTGATGTATTCGGTCGGATCGCGTTTCATCACCAGCCCGCCATCGGGGACGGTCAGCCAGTCGTATAGCCGGGTCAGCATGAAGCGCAACGCCGAACCGCGCGCCAGCATCGGCAGCGCAGCCTTTTCCTGATCGCTCAGGGGCCGGACGCTCTGGTAGCCGGCGAGCAGCGCCTTGCCCTTGGTCAGGTTGAAGGAAAAATCCTTCTCGAAGCACCAGGCGTTGAGGCAGGTGGCGACATCGTAGGCATAGAGGTCGTCGCAGGCGAAATAGAAGTCGATCAGGCCGGAGAGCTTTTCGCCGAGGAAGAAAACGTTGTCCGGGAAAAGATCGGCATGAATGATGCCTTGCGGCAGGTCTTTGGGCCAGTTGCGCTCAAAATCGGCAAAGTCGGCATCAACCTCGGCCGCCAGGCCCGGCTCGACCTCGTCGGCCCGGTCGCGCGCTGCGTCCCAGAGCTTGCGCCAGCCGTCGATGGCCAGGGCATTCGGACGCGTCATCGAAAAATCGGCGCCGGCCAGATGCAATTGCGCCAACGCCTTGCCGACCTCGGCACAATGCGTGGCTGTGGGCCGCCGCAACGAAAGCCCTTCCAGG
>NZ_RZQE01000650.1:0-2674 GCF_004022955.1 Mesorhizobium sp. M7A.F.Ca.US.002.01.1.1
ATCTCCAGCACGCCGAGCATTACAATCGCATCATCGCGGCCGCACAGGCGCAGATGCCGATCCAGAACACGCAGCAGAATCGCGATGATTTCGACGATGATGGCGATGAGGACCGCGACGATTTCGACAATAGCGGCAACAACAGCAACGCTGCTTCCGACGTCCAGATCCCGGTGGTCAACCATGGCGCCGGCCCGCAGCCGGTTATCGAAGGTACGCCGGCCGAGGTCGCGCTGAACCGGGAAGGTGGCCGCGAGGCCCGCGATAACAATGGCGGGCGCAACAATGGCGGCCGCGACAACAATGGCGGGCGCCATCGTGATCGCCGCCCCAATGGCGGCTATGGCCAGAACGGCCAGCGCGACTTTTCATCGTCCGCCGAGCAAGGTGGTCAGCCCCAGGGCAACGAGATCCCGGTCCAGGGCGAAGCCGTTTCGCCGACCGAATCTGTGGCGCCGGCCGAACCGGCTCCGTCGTTCGAGAACCTTTCCCCGGCAGGTCTTGCCGCCCAGGCCGAACTCAACGAGGCGGCCGCCGAAAGCGGTGCTGCCCGTCGTCCGCGTCGTCCGCGCCGCCCGCGCGTCAACGCCGATCAGGTTGATGGCGGTAGTGACAATGCCAGTTCCGGGACCGACGCCGGCGAGGTGGCTGCGGCCCCGGCCGACAGCGGCAACGCCCAACCGGTCAATGTCGATATCGATAACTGACCCAACGGCATTTCAAGGCATTGAGCGGCGGAGAGAAATCTCCGCCGTTTTCGTTTGGGCGGCCGTGCAATATTATGTGGTTGCCGATATCGGGACGTCTTGAGGGTTCAGCGCCTGTGCACCATATCAGCCTCAACTGGACCCGGCTCGAATGAGCGGGTCCGTCACCGCAATCGGATCCGGTGCCGCAAAGCGGGCCGGTGATGGAAGGAGACAGATATGAACCTTGAGAAATACTCAGAGCGCGTGCGCGGCTTTATCCAGTCCGCGCAGACCATGGCGCTTTCCCGCAACCACCAGCAATTCACCCCTGAACATATCCTGAAAGTGCTCGTCGACGACGACGAGGGCTTGGCCGCGTCGCTGATCGAACGCGCCGGCGGCAACGTCCGCGACGTCAAGCTTGGCGTCGAGACGGCGCTCGAAGCGATGCCCAAGGTCGAGGGCGGCAATGGCCAGCTCTATCTGGCCCAGCCGCTGGCGAAAGTGTTTTCGACCGCCGAGGAACTGGCCAAGAAAGCCGGTGACAGTTTTGTCACGGTCGAGCGGCTCTTGCAGGCGCTCGCCATGGAAAAGTCGGCCAAGACCGCCGACATATTGGCCAAGGCCGGCGTCACCGCGCAGGCGCTCAACCAGGTCATCAACGATGTCCGCAAGGGCCGCACCGCCGATTCGGCGAGTGCCGAACAGGGCTACGACGCGCTGAAGAAATACGCGCGCGACCTGACTGCGGATGCCCGTGCCGGCAAGCTGGACCCCGTGATCGGCCGTGACGACGAGATCCGCCGCACCATCCAGGTGCTGTCGCGCCGCACCAAGAACAATCCGGTGCTGATCGGCGAACCCGGCGTCGGCAAGACGGCGATCGCCGAAGGCCTGGCACTGCGCATCGTCAATGGCGACGTACCGGAATCGCTGAAGGACAAGCAGCTGATGGCGCTCGACATGGGCGCGCTGATTGCCGGCGCCAAATATCGCGGCGAGTTCGAGGAGCGGCTGAAGGCCGTGCTCTCCGAAGTCACCTCGGCCAGCGGCAACATCATCCTGTTCATCGACGAGATGCACACGCTGGTCGGCGCCGGCAAGGCGGATGGCGCCATGGATGCGTCCAACCTGCTGAAGCCGGCGCTGGCGCGCGGCGAGCTGCACTGCGTCGGCGCCACCACGCTCGACGAGTATCGCAAGCATGTCGAGAAGGATGCAGCCCTTGCCCGGCGCTTCCAGCCGGTTTTCGTCGACGAGCCGACGGTGGAAGACACCGTTTCGATCCTGCGCGGCCTGAAGGAGAAATACGAGCAGCACCACAAGGTGCGCATTTCGGATTCAGCGCTGGTGGCGGCGGCGACGCTGTCCAACCGCTACATCGCCGATCGCTTCCTGCCGGACAAGGCGATCGACCTGGTCGACGAAGCCGCATCGCGGCTGCGCATGCAGGTCGATTCCAAGCCTGAGGCGCTGGACGAGATCGATCGCCGCATCATGCAGCTCAAGATCGAGCGCGAGGCGCTGAAGGTCGAGACGGACGATGCTTCGAAGGACCGGCTCGCCCGCCTGGAAAAGGAACTCGTCGGCCTTGAGGAGGAATCGACCGAGATCACCGCCAAGTGGCAGGCCGAGAAGCAGAAGCTCGGGCTCGCCGCCGACCTGAAGAAGCAGCTCGACGAGGCGCGCAACGACCTTGCCATTGCCCAGCGCAAGGGTGAATTCCAGCGCGCCGGCGAGCTTGCCTATGGCAAGATTCCGGAACTGGAAAAGAAGCTGAAGGAGGCCGAGGCCCAGGACGGCAAAGCCGGCATGGTCGAAGAGGTGGTTACCCCCGACCACGTCGCCCATATCGTCTCGCGCTGGACCGGCATTCCGGTCGACAAGATGCTGCAGGGCGAGCGCGACAAGCTGCTGCGCATGGAAGACGAGATCGGCAAGCGCGTCGTTGGCCAGGGCGAGGCGGTGCAAGCTGTGTCGAAAGC
>NZ_RZQE01000651.1:0-2651 GCF_004022955.1 Mesorhizobium sp. M7A.F.Ca.US.002.01.1.1
GGCCGACACCGATCCCCTGACCCACATCTGGAATCGCCGCGCCTTCGACAAGGAAATCACCAGGATCTACAACAGCAACAGGGGTATCCTGTTCAACGCCCTGGTCCTTGCCGACATCGACCGCTTTAAGGACATCAACGACCGCTTCGGCCACCCGGTCGGCGACAAGATCATCCAGAGCATCGCCGATATCTTCCAGACCAGCATTCGCGGCGACATGTTCGTTGCTCGCACCGGCGGCGAGGAGTTCGCGCTGATCGTCGAGGGCGCCAGCGAGGACGCCACCTATGACGTTGCAGAGCGTATTCGTGCCCTGATCGAGCAGACGCCGTTCACCAGCAGCCAGACGGGCACGAATTACGGCACCGTCACCGTCTCGATGGGTATCTGCATGGCGTCCGAAGCCGAAGGACCCGAAGATCTCTACACCAAGGCCGACCGGGCGCTCTATCGCTCGAAGGTCAGCGGCCGCAACCGCGTCACCAGGCACTCGACGATGGCTGGCCGAGCAGGCAAGAGCTGGCTGCTCTACAAGAAGGATTGAGACTCCCGTTTGCAGATTGTTTTGCGTCCCGCCCCTTTCCATATGAATTTTTGTGGCCTATATTTTCTACAGAAATAGGAAGGCGTCGCAATGCAATCTCAAACCGCTGCCAAGACAGCCGAGAATGCAGTCCTGACCAAGGCAACGGTGCGCGCGGCCGATCTGCTGGACATCACCGCCAGAATGCTGGCCTCGGTGATCGGAGTTTCGGAGGCCACGGTTTCGCGCATGCGCAGGAACGAATTCGTGCTCGAGCGCGGCACCAAGCCATTCGAGCTTGCCGTGTTGTTCGTCAGGCTGTTCCGCTCGCTCGACGCCATTGTCGGCGGCGACGCGGTCGTCGCCCGGGCATGGCTGAAGAACGCCAACACGGCGTTCGACGCTGCTCCGCTTGAAAAGATCCTCACCATCACCGGGCTCGTCGATGTCATTGCCTATCTGGACTCCCGACGCGCTCTCGTCTGAGACCGTCGGCATCGACAGCAAGTACTGGCGCATGGTCGAAGCGCAGCACCATGTCTCGACGCTGAAAATCGTCGACACGCTCGACGAACAGGCGATGCTGGAAGACCTGATCGAGGAAACCAAGCCGCAGATCCCAATTGAATGCCGCCATCTCCACTATCTCCTGGCGACGCCCTTCCGCTACGGCTCGGTCTATCCGCACGGTTCGCGCTTCCGCCGTGCCGGCAGGACCAAGGGCGTCTACTATGCGGCCGAGACCATGATGACCGCGGTGGCCGAAATGGCCTTCTACCGGCTGCTGTTCTTTGCCGAGTCGCCCAAAACACCCTGGCCAAGCGACGCCGCCGAATACACGGCCTTTGCGGCCGCGATCAAATGCGCCAAGGTGATCGATCTCACCCGGCCGCCGCTCGATCGTGACGCAACGGCATGGACGCATCCGACCGACTATGCCGCTTGCCAGGCCATTGCCGATACTGCCCGCGAGGCCGGGCTGGAGGCGATCCGCTACCGCTCGGCGCGCGATCCCAAGGGCGCCAACATTGCGCTGCTGACCTGCCGCGGCTTTGCCAAGGCAAAGCCGCTGGAGCCGCGGACCTGGCGCATCCGGCTTGGTGCGTTCGGCGTGCAGGCGATCTGCGAGTTTCCGGAAAAGCGCATCGAGTTTTCAAGGACGGCGTTTGCTGACCCCAGACTCGCCGGCCTGCGCTGGGAACGCGGGCACTGAACCAACTAAAAGAAAAGCGCCGGATTTCTCCAGCGCTTTTTCCGTCAGCCGTTCAGGCCGAAATCGAGCCTAACCGTTCGCAACCTGCTTGTGCTGCACCGGGTGGCTCTTCTTGAGCAGGTCTGACACCAGGAACGCCAGTTCGATCGCCTGGTCGGCGTTGAGGCGCGGGTCGCAATGGGTGTGGTAGCGGTCCTGCAACTCCTCGGCGGTGATGGCGCGCGCGCCACCGGTGCATTCGGTGACGTTCTTACCGGTCATCTCGACATGGATGCCGCCCGGATGCGTGCCTTCGGCGCGGTGCACTTCGAAGAAGGTCTGAACCTCCTTCAGGATGCGGTCGAACGGCCGCGTCTTGTAGCCGGCGGCCTCGATCGTGTTGCCGTGCATCGGGTCCGACGACCACACCACCGAGCGGCCTTCCTTCTGCACCGCGCGAACCAGCTTCGGCAGATGGTCGGCGACCTTGTCGGAGCCGAAACGTGCAATCAGCGTCAGCCGGCCGGGTTCATTTTCGGGGTTGAGCAAGTCGATCAGCTCCAGCAAGCCGTCCGGCGTCAGCGACGGACCGCATTTCAGGCCGAGCGGGTTCTTGATGCCGCGGCAATATTCGACATGCGCATGGTCGGGCTGGCGGGTGCGGTCGCCGATCCAGATCATATGGCCCGAGGTAGCGTACCAGTCGCCGGAGGTCGAATCGACACGCGTCAGCGCCTCCTCGTAGCCGAGCAGCAGCGCCTCATGGCTGGTATAGAAATCGGTCTCGCGCAGCGCGTAGTTGGTTTCCGAAGTGATGCCGACGGCCTTCATGAAGTCCATCGTCTCGGTGATGCGGTTGGCGAGCGACTCGTATTTCTCGCCCTGCGGGCTGTCGGACACGAAGCCGAGCATCCAGCGGTGCACATTCTCCAGGCT
>NZ_RZQE01000652.1:0-2637 GCF_004022955.1 Mesorhizobium sp. M7A.F.Ca.US.002.01.1.1
GGCGGGCAGGGCGCCGAACGCGCCCATCAGGCCGGCGACGAGCAGGGCGGCGATGGTTCCCGCGCCGGCCGTTATCCAGGTTTGAAATTTTGAGCGGGCAGTCTTGAACATTCCAAACTATGCACGTCGAACGGTCAGCCACCCCTGCGCAGTCTAGAAAGAAAAAATGGCTGATGGAACCCGCAAATGGCTGGTCCAGTCCTCACACCGCTTCCCTTGCCCAGAGCCTGTGGCCATGGCGGCGGAAATAGCGCGCCACCAGGCGCTGCTGCTTGGCCCTGATCAGGTCGGGCAGGCGCCGCTCCTGGCGCCAGCGCGGTATGTTGCGCCAGCAGGCTATGAAGCGGGCGGCGTCCTCGATTACCTCCTGCGCCGAGAGTGCCGGACCGATAGCGGCCAGGAACAGCGCCTCCGACGGTTTCAACTCGTCGATCACCGCCTTGCGCCTGACGTGATCCTGACGGGCGTGGGCGATGCCGCTGCGACGGATTGCTTCGAAGGCTTCAAGCAAGGCCAGGCTGTCGCCGGCGTAGCCGCAGGAACGGGCAAAATCGGCGGCAAAAGCGTCCATTATCGCTCCCGGGTCTGATGCAGTGGGCAGGTTCGTGCCCGACTCACATTTTCATACATTTATGAAAGCATAACTCAAATTACGCTAGAAGAAAAACTTCTGGGAAAGTTTGAAAACTGCGACTCGACTCCCGGCGTAAAACACAGGAATATGCGAACAAATCAGGAACAAAGACGAGGCAGGGGCGATGGCATTGCCGGGCAAGGAACCAACGATCGCGCATGTCGCTTCGATCTCGGTCGAGTGCGCCGATTGTGGCCGCAACAGGTGGTGGCGACCCGATCAGCTGAAGCGGTTCGGGGTGACGGGGAATACGCCGCTGTCCGCTCTGTCGGGCCGTATCGTCTGTTCGGCCTGCCGCGCCGACGGACTGCCGGGGACGGCGATTTCGATCCAGGCGGCGTTTGTCGACGAGCGCCAGCGCGTGCGCAGCGAAGCGCGGATGCTGAGCGACAGGGATGTGCCGCTGGAGGGATCGCGGCGGGCTTGAGTGGGAGGGTGCCAGCGCTGGTTCTTCCTTCTCCCGCAGGGGGAGAAGGAAGAGCATCCCTTGCTCAATACCCCAGCAATTCCTTCAGCGGAATCACGCGCCAGACATGTTTGATGGCGTAGCGGTTGAAGGTCAGCGTCTTCGGCGGGTTGTACTGCTCGACGACCAGCTCGCCCGCCGTGCGCTTGACCAGCTTCTTGATGAAGGCCTTGCCGTTGCGCTCGTTTTCCTCCGGGAAGGTCTCGATCACCACATGGTCGCCCGGTACGGCGTCGCGGCCGCCGCAATAGATCAGGTCGCCGGGCTCGTAACGCGGCACCATGGAATCCGAGAGCACGTGCAGGGCGAACACCTTCGGCAGGTTGCGCACGCCCGGCGGGCGCTGGACGTAACCCGCCGGCTCGCCGTTGAAGGTGAAATCGCCATCGTCGCCACCGACGGCCGCGCCCAGCACCTCGATGTCCATCGAGCTGGCGGGTAGCGGACCTGCATCGGTGACGATCTCCGCATCGGCAACCGGTCCGGCATCGTCGAGAAACACGACCTGCCCCTGGCCCAGCGCAACCGGGTCGACGCGCAGGAAGGCGGCGGTCTTCAGCAGGTTCTCGGTCTTGGGCAGATTGCGGCCGGTTTCCCAGTTGCCGACGGCGGCGACATCGGTGTCGTTGTGCTCGGCGATGTGGCGCATGACCAGGCCGCGCTGCTTGCGCGCCTTGCGGATCGCCGCTCCGACCTTGATCGACAGTTCCGTTTTTGCCATGGCGCCCATGTGAGGGATGAAAGCCGCTCTCGTCTATGAAAGAATGGCTTGCATCCATTTTCGAGTTATGCTTATATCCGGTCATGCAAAACCTGTCCAGCTTTGATGGCGCCGAGTCGCCGGCCTCACGCGAGGCGCGCCCGGCGGTCATAACCGCCCATTCCCTTTCATCCCGGCCGTCCTCCTCCCCGGCCCGGATGAAGCCCGAGGCCCAGTGCCTGACCGCACCAGCCTCGGGTCCGGTCCGCCGCCTGTCTCCGGCGACCGGAACGGCCGGAGCCGCCGCTCCCAGCGGCTTCGGCCCCCAATTCGGCCGGCATGGCGCCGGCGCTGTTTTTGCGGCAGGCCGATCCTGCATCCGCACCGAGGACGGCACCGTCATCCTGTTCGACAGGCTGACGGGCAGGGCAGTTTCCGCCCTGGACAGAAACACGGCCGAAGCGCGGCTTCTGCACCTTGCCGGCGGGAAATCGGCCCAAGCCGGCTGAGGCTGGCCGGCTGAGAGCCGGCTCTTGAAAAACAACCTGACTGCGGCCTGGCGACCGGGTCGAACCTTGACGCTGCCCGACGGCGCGCGGTCGATCTTTGGATGGAGCTCGATATGGCAAGCTATAGCGACGCGGAATTGCACGAGATCGCCCGCTGGCTGAAGGATGGGCTCTCAGCCTCCAGGATTGCAGTCGCGTTCAGCGCGTTGCGCGGCAGTCCGGTGTCGCGCGACGCCATCATCGGCATCGTGCACCGCAACGCCATGCTCGGCGCGATCGGCTTTGCCAATGGCAAGGGGCCGCTGCCGCGATCCAGGCAGGCCGTGGG